>DASXCN010000505.1:0-3290 GCA_036491155.1 Solirubrobacteraceae bacterium
CGCATCCTGGCCAACATGTCCGAGCGCGGCGCGCAGATGCTCGTCGAGGAGATGCAGTTCCAGCCGCCGCAGCGCAAGCGCGACATCGAGGAGGCGCAGGGCCGCATCGTGGCCATCGTGCGCAAGCTCGAGGAAGCCGGCGCCGTCGTCCTATCGCGATCGGAAGAAGACGTTGTCTTCTGAGACCGCGGCCGCGACGATCGCGGCCTACACCTTCCGCCAGCTGGAGGCCCCGGCCGGCTCCGTGCGCGATGTCGCCGACGTGCTGTCGGCCGCTCACGCCGATGCCGAGCAGATCCGCCAGCAGGCACGCGCCGCCGGCGAGGCCGAGGGGCGCGCCGCCGGCATGGCCGCGGCCCGCGCCGAGCTGGAGCCCGCGCTGTACGCGGTGGGCGACGCCGCCCAGGCGCTGGACGCCGTGCGCGACCAGGTCGTCTCCGAGCTCGAGCACGACGCGGCGGCCCTGGCGCTGCGCCTGGCCGAGCAGATCGTGGCCGGTGTCATCGCCGTGGAGCCTGAGCGCATCGTCGACATCGCCTCCGTCGCCCTGCGCCGCATCCGCGATCGCCAGCACGTGACGCTCGTCGTCAACCCGGCGGACCTGGAGCTGGTGGCGGAGTCGGTGACCCGGCTGCAGTCCGAGCTGGGCGGGATCGAGCATCTCAACGTGCAGTCCGACCGCCGCGTCGGTCGCGGCGGCGTGCTGGCGCGCACCGACGAGGGCGAGATCGATGCCTCGATCGAGGCGCAGCTGTCCCGTGCGCGCGAAGTCGTCGCCGCGGAGCTGGGACCCCGGAGCGGAGGCCCCGAGGATGAGGCCTGACAACTTCGCGCGCCCGGCCCTTGGAAAGGTGTCACGCGCAATGCAGGACGAGGACTTGGCACGCCGCCGCGGCCGCGTGCGCGATCTGATCGGTCTGATCATCGAGGCGACCGGCCTCCAGGTGGAAATGGGTGAGATCTGCCTGGTCGGCGACGGTCGCGACCGCCCGCGGGTACCCACGGAGGTCGTGGGCTTCCGCGGCGGGCGGACCCTGCTGATGCCGCTCGGCGAGCTGGCCGGCATCGGCCCCGGCACCTCCGTGCACCCCACCGGCAACCCCTTCAGGGTGGAAGTGGGCGACGGCCTGCTGGGGCGCGTCATCGACGGGCTGGGCAAGCCGCTGGACGAGTTCGGCGAGCTGGACGGGACGAAGGCCCGCTCGGCCAACGCCACGCCGCCCGACGCCCTGACCCGCCCGCGGATCTCCGAGCGCGTGGGCCTGGGCGTGCGCGCCCTGGATACCCTCGTCCCGTGCGGGATGGGCCAGCGCCTGGGCATCTTCGCCGGCTCGGGCGTGGGCAAGTCATCGCTGCTGGGGATGATCGCCCGGTCGACCACCGCCGACGTCAATGTCATCGCGCTGGTCGGCGAACGAGGCCGAGAGGTCCGTGAGTTCATCGAGCGCGACCTCGGCGACGCGCTGGCCCACTCGGTGGTCGTCGTCGCCACCTCCGACCAGCCGCCGCTCGTCCGCATCCAGGCCGCCTTCACAGCCACCGCGATCGCTGAGCACTTCCGCGACCAGGGCAAGAACGTGATGCTGATGATGGACTCGGTCACCCGCTTTGCCATGGCCCAGCGCGAGGTGGGCCTGGCCATCGGCGAGCCGCCGGCGACGCGCGGCTACACCCCCAGCGTGTTCGCCATGCTGCCGCGACTGCTTGAACGCGCCGGCACCAGCCCCGAGGGCTCGATCACCGGCCTCTACACCGTCCTGGTCGACGGAGACGACATGAACGAGCCGATCGCCGACGCCGTGCGATCCATCCTCGACGGCCACATCGTGCTCACGCGCTCACTCGCGCACTCCGGCCACTACCCGGCCATCGACGTGCTGCAGTCAGTCAGCCGGCTCGTCGGCGAGATCGTTACCCCAGAGATCCGCGAGGCCGGCACCCGGCTGCGCTCGGCGCTGGCGTCCTACCGCGAGAAGGAGGACCTCATCTCGATCGGCGCCTATCAGCCCGGCACCGACCCGCTTCTGGACGCCGCCATCGCGCTGCGCCCGGCGATGGACGGATTCCTGCGCCAGACGATCGCCGATCTCACCACGACGCAGGAGGCCGACGAGGGGCTGCTGTCACTCGCGGCGCAGCTCCCGGGCACCGGCGATCTGACCCCTTCGGCCGACGTGGTGGTGGCACCACCGGCCGCCATCCCCACCCCGCAGGTCCCGGTGGGCGCGCCCGGTGGCGCCCCGACCGCGATCCCCTCGCTGGCGCTCAGCGCCTGAGAGGTCATCTCATGACCCCGCGCGCACGCTGGTCGCCTCAGATGCCTCATGCCGCCTCGGATAACCGTCCAAACGGGATTGAAGTCCCGGCCGCATCGGCCGAATAACTGACCATGGCCGGTCCCTCGTTCCGATTCCGCCTCGAGCGTGTGCGCGCATTGCGCGAGCGCGCCGAAGATGAGGCCAAAGAAGCTTTCGCCGGCGCCATGATGGACCGCGTTCGCTCCGAGCAGGAGATGGACGACGCCGCCCAGCGCGTCGCCCAGGCCCGGGAGGCCCAGCTCGACGTTGCCTCCGCGCCGGTCAGTGCCACCGAGCTCATGGCCCGCCAGGCCTACCTGGAGCGCTCCGAGCGCGCCCACCAGGCCAGCCGGGAGGACCTGCACCGTCGCGACCAGGTCCTGGAGGAGCGCCGCGGGGAGATGACCGAGGCCGCGCGCGAGCGCCAGGCCCTCGAGCGCCTCAAGGAGAACCGCCGCATCGAGTTCGTGCGCGAGCAGGAGCGCATCGAGGCCGCCAACCTCGACGAGATCGCTCTCAACGGATTTCGCCGGAGGGCCGCATGAGCCCCGGTATCGGATCGGCGTCGCTCATGCCCGTCGTCACCCCTGACGCCTCATCGGCCGGCGCCACCGCGGGCGCGTCGGGCGGCCCCGGCGCGGGCCTCGCCCCCGGGGCCACGGCTCCGGGCGGCGCCCCGCTCGCCACCGTCGCTCCGCCGACAACCGACGGACAGGGGGCGGGTCCGCCGACAGGAGGCGCCCCACCGACAGACGCCTTCGCCAGCGTCCTGTCAAGCCAGGTGGCCCGGACCGCACTTGCGGAAGGCCAGAGCAAGCAGACCTCCACGAAGGGAGGCAAGCGAGACAGCGACGCCTCGGCGCGCGGTCAGGACACTGCCGACCCCACGGCCGGCCCCGACGCCGCCGGCACCGACCCCACTTCGCTGGTCGCCGCCGTCCTGACGGCCGTCGCCCCGGCGGCGCCGCAGGCCCTGCCGGCTCAGACCGCCAC
>DASXCN010000506.1:0-2852 GCA_036491155.1 Solirubrobacteraceae bacterium
ACAGGCTCACCTCGCCCATCACCATCCCGAGCTCCTGGGGGCGCTAGGCCTCGAGGTGGTGCAGCAGATGGTCGAGGAACGTCCGGGGGCCGTCAACGCCTGATGCGGGCGGCGTAACTGCCGCCCGCCAGGCGCTGACGAACGGACGCTCTCAGCTGACGAGAGAGAAACCGCCACGAGCGGGCCGGTTCATGCTGAACTGTGCGCAAGAGACCGCGCACTTCAGGAGGCGAGCCGGATGAAGACCGCCGACCAGAACAATGTGTTCGCGATCGTCCTGGCAGGGGGCGAGGGCAAGCGATTGTCGCCGCTGACACTGGACCGGGCCAAGCCCGCCGTCCCCTTCGGGGGCAACTACCGGCTCATCGACTTCGCCCTGTCGAACCTCGTCAACGCCGGCTACCGGCGGGTCGTCGTGCTCACGCAGTACAAGAGCCACTCGCTGGACCGCCACATCTCCACCACGTGGCGCCTGTCGCCGCTGCTGGGCAACTACGTGGCCCCGGTGCCCGCCCAGATGCGCCGCGGTCCCTACTGGTTCCAGGGCTCGGCCGATGCCATCCACCAGAACCTCAACCTGCTGCGCGACGAGCGCCCCGACGTCGTCATCGTCTTCGGCGCCGACCACATCTACCGCATGGATCCCGAGCAGATGGTCCGCCAGCACATCGAGTCGGGCGCCTCGGTGACCGTGGCAGCCATCCGGGTGCCGATCAAGCAGGCCGACCAGTTCGGGGTCATCGAGACCGCCGCCGACGGCCAGACCATCACCGCCTTTCGCGAGAAGCCCAAGGACGCCGTCGGCCTGCCCGACGCGCCGGACCAGGTGTATGCCTCGATGGGCAACTACGTGTTCTCCACCGACACGCTGGTCGACGTCGTCAACCTGGACGCCGAGTCGCGCGACTCCTCGCACGACATGGGCGGCAACATCATCCCGATGCTGGTGCAGTCGGGCGGGGCGCACGTCTATGACTTCGCCACCAACGACGTCCCCGGGGCGACCGAGCGCGATGGCGGCTACTGGCGCGACGTGGGGACGCTCGACGCCTTCTACGACGCCCACATGGACCTCATCTCGGTCTTCCCAGTGTTCAACCTCTACAACATGGAGTGGCCGATCCTCACCCTGCCCGAGCCGCTGCCACCGGCCAAGTTCGTCTTCGACGACGATGACGGCCGCAGGGGCGAGGCCCTGGACTCGATGGTGTGCTCCGGAGTGATCATCTCCGGCGCCAGGGTGGAGAAGTCCGTGCTGTCGCCCAAGGTCCATCTGCACTCCTACGCCCACGTCGAGGCGTCGGTGCTGTTCTCGGGCGTCGAGGTGGGGCGCGGCGCCGTGGTGCGCAACGCGATCCTCGACAAGGACGTCTACGTCGAGCCCGGGGCCGAAGTCGGAGTCGACCTCGAGGCCGACCGCGAGGCCGGCTTCACGGTGTCGGCCGGCGGGGTGGTGGTCGTACCCAAGGGCGCCCGGGTGCCCGCTCGCATGGCCGCGACGTGAGCATGCGCGTCGCGCTGCTCACTCGCGAGTACCCGCCCGAGGTGTACGGCGGCGCGGGCGTCCACGTTGAGTACCTGGCCCGTGAGCTGACCTCGCGGGTGGACCTCACGGTGCATTGCTGGGGCGCTGATCGCGCCGACCCGAAGGTCCACGCGCACCGCCCCTGGGAGGCGCTGGCCGGCGGCGAACCGCATCTCGCCGCGCTGCAGGCGATGTCGATCGATCTGGTCATGGCCGCCGACGTCGAGGGGGCCGAGGTCGTCCACAGCCACACCTGGTATGCCCAGTTCGGCGGCCACCTGGCCAAGCTGATCTACGACATCCCGCACGTCGCGACGGTGCACTCACTCGAGCCACTGCGCCCGTGGAAGGCCGAGCAGTTGGGCGGCGGCTACGCGCTGTCGAGCTTCTGCGAGCGGGTGGCGCTGGAGGGGGCCGACGCCGTCATCGCGGTGTCGCAGGGCTCCCGGCGCGACATCCTGGAGTGCTACCCCGCCATCGAACCCGAGCGGGTGCGGGTCGTCTACAACGGGATCGACACCGCCGAGTACGCGCCCGATCCCGGCACCGACGTGCTGGAGCGCTTCGGTGTGGACCCTCGCCGGCCCTCGGTGGTGTTTGTGGGGCGGATCACGCGCCAGAAGGGCGTCCCGCACCTGCTGCGGGCAGCGCTCGACTTCAATCCCGCGGCCCAGCTCGTGCTCTGCGCGGGCGCGCCCGACACTCCCGAGATCGGCGCTGAGGTGGCCGCGGGCGTCGCGCGGTTGCAGGAGACCCGCGACGGCATCTTCTGGATCGACCAGATGCTCCCCAAGACCGACGTGATCCAGCTCCTCAGCCACGCCACGGTGTTCGCCTGCCCGTCGATCTACGAGCCGCTGGGGATCGTCAACCTCGAGGCGATGGCGTGCGAGGCGGCGGTGGTGGCCTCGGCGACCGGCGGCATCCCCGAGGTTGTCAAGGACGGCGAGACCGGCTTCCTCGTCCCCCTGGAGCAGGCGCCCGGGGAGATTGACCCGGTCGACCCCGAGGGGTTCGCCCGTGCCTTCGCCCAGAAGGTCAACGCGCTCATCGCCGACCCGGCGCTGGCCGAGGCGATGGGCCAGGCGGGTCGGCGCCGCGTGACGGAGCACTTCGCCTGGTCGGCGATCGCCGATCAGACCGTCGCCGTCTACCGAGGCCTCACCGCTTCGCTAGGTACGCCTGAGCCAGCTTCGCCGGCGCCCGCGCCAGCCACGCCTCGACCGTGACCTCCTCGAGGTCGGGGGCGGAGATCAGGTCCAGCTGCACGAGAATCGCCGGGTACCCCTCGAAGTGCGGGGTGGTGAAGTAGACGCCGGACGGATCG
>DASXCN010000507.1:0-3634 GCA_036491155.1 Solirubrobacteraceae bacterium
TCGCCGCCGCGCAGCCCAAGACCGCCGATCGTCACCGCGCCCGCGCGTCCGGCGCTCCCATGGCCGAGAGTGCGGCCGTCGCGGACCAGGTGGTAGGCGGCGTGCGCGACGAGCCCGGAGCAGCGCACGGTGCGGATCCGCTCAAACGCGGTGCACGTCGGGAACCCGGTGGGAGCCACGAGGAGCTGACCATTGCCGACGGCACTGACCGAGCCCGGTTCGCCGAGCGCGATCGTCATGCGCACGAGCGCGCCGTCTGGCTCCAGCGCGGTGGGGGCGCGGTTGTCCTCGCTGCTCAGCGTCACCCGGGTGCCCGGGCTCACCCGCCCCACGCTGATGGGCGCCAGATCGGTCTCGGTCTGGCACTGGTCTGTCGGAGAGGGGGCGAGGGTGGCGCCGAGGCGCAGCACCAGAACCCCGGTCTGGCCGCAGGGCCCGATCGTGTAGACGGTGTGCCCCCCGCGTGTCGACACGGCATATCCGTGGTCGAGGTCATACCAGCCGGTGTAGCCCGCCTCGGTGAACGGGTTGCCGCCGTCGCCGGTCTGGATGATGTCCGGCGGCAGGCTACCCCCGCCGCCGCCGTAGAGGATCTCGACGATGTCGCGGTCGTCGCCCACCGCATGGGGATGGCCGTCGCGCCCGCGTAGGGTCAGCGGGCCCCAGCTGCCGTCGGCGCGGGTCACGGCGCTGGCGACGGCCACCAGCGCGCCGGCCCGCGCGACGAGAACCGAGACCAGCGTGCGCCGGCGGGCCCCGAAGCTGCCGCTCACCTGCGAGCTGAACTGGCGCAGGTCCACGGTGTGCAGCGGCGGCGTGGATGAGACCGCGGTCGAGCTCTGCACGCATCCGTGGCGCGGGTTGGACCACACGTCCTGGATGAGGTAAGGATGGCCGTCGATGAGCTGGTTGTAGGGGGAGTTGTCGGCGGCGAAGCCGAGCGGTGTCCCCTCTTCGGGGTTCTCGCACTTGTCGGCGGTCTCTTCGCCGTTGGGATCCATCCAGCCCGTGCCGACCGGGTCGGTCATGGCCTCGATGGTCTCGTGCGCGAGGGTGTCGACCGTCTCCTCGGCCTCCGGGTTGCCCTCCGGATCGGACCCGGGCGGCGGGATGAACTCGATCTGGGGGTCGGGGATGGCCGCGTACACCGTCAGGCCATGACCGAGCGAGAACGCCGAGTGATAGCCGGCGAAGGCCGTCGTGCCACAGGTGCCGACGGTGATGCACTCGTCCACGTCCGGGGGCAGCAGGACGAAGTAGATGTTGATCAGCCCCCGCGCCGCGGGGCCCGCGTTGCCGACCAGCCTGTCCACCTCGCGCTGGACCTGCAGGTCGGTGACGCAGGTGGCCACGCCAGCCGGCGACGGGCACTGCGCCGTCGGGTAGGGCTGCGTGTCGGCCACCGAGTCGGCCGCCGGGTCGTACTGGATCTGGTAGCTGCCGTCGCCTGAGCGGTCGCCGTACTGATCCAGTAGCGAGAAGAGGTTGGCGGTGGAGCCCGAGTCGTGGGCCGCATCGGAGAAGAACTGCTGGATGAGCTCGACGTAGCCGGGCGTACCGCCGCCGGGAGAGGCGTTGTAGCGATATCCCGCCGGCGCCCAGAAGACGGTGTGGATGGTGACGTTGCGCATCACCGAGCCCCCGTGGTAGAGCACGGGGATGCTGGGGCTGGTGGCGACGTCCTGGGCGCCATGGAGCGGAAGGAGGCCCATCGCGAAACCGACGCGTGGCTTGAACGCGGGTCGCGGCGCGCCGTGGGGCGCCGTTCCCGGCCCCGCGAGTGCAGAGCCCGGGGTGAGGATGAGCACCGCCGCCACTGTCACCACACTCGCGATGATGACCCGACGATCGACCCTCCCTGCGTGCATCGCGGGGCACCCTATCGCACGCGCCGGTAGCATCCCCCCAGCAGACCTGACAACCAGGGGGGCTGGCGGGTACGCCGGCTGAGATAGCGTCCCCCGCGCGTCCCGCGGCCCGGCGCTGACCCTTCGAACCTGTGGGGTAATGCCCGCGAAGGGAGATATGTGGTCTCTCCACGCGAGATGATCAAGGCTCCGGTTCTCCCGGCCGAAGAGCAACAGGACCCCGGCGGCGTGCGCGTCGAGCATGTGAGCCTCACCTTCGCCTCGCGCAGGGGCGACGTGCGGGCCCTGGCCGACGTGTCGCTGCGCGCCGCGCCGGGGGAGATCGTGGCGGTCGTCGGCCCCAGCGGCTGCGGCAAGACCACGCTGCTCGAGCTCATCTGTGGCCTGCAGGCGGCTGATGCGGGCACGGTGGTGAGCGCCCCGGCGGCCCTGATGCCCCAGCGCGATCTCCTGCTGCCCTGGCTGAGCGCCGTCGACAACGCGGCGCTGGCGCTGCGCGCCCGGGGGATGGCGCGCGATGAGGCGCGCGCCGCGGCGGCCCCGTGGCTCGAGCGCTTCGGCCTGGCCGGCTTTGAGCAGACCCGCCCCGCCCAGCTCTCGGGCGGGATGCGCCAGCGCGTCTCATTCCTGCGCTCGCTGCTGGCGGGCAAGCCCGTGCTGGCCCTCGACGAGCCCTTCGCCGCACTGGACGCCATCACCCGTGCTGAGATGCAGGCGTGGCTGGCCCAGGTCCTGGCCTCTGAGCCGCGCACGGTCGTGCTGGTCACCCACGACGTCGAGGAGGCGGTGGTGTTGGGCGACCGGGTCGTGGTCATGTCGGCGCGCCCGGGGCGCGTGGTCTGCGACGTGGAGGTGGCGCTGGAGCGGCCGCGGCGGCGCACCGATGCCGAGGTAGCGGCGCTGCGCGAGCAGGTGCTCGAGGCTCTGGGGATGCCGGCATGAGGCGGTCGATGTCGCTGGCGCTCTCGCTGACAGCCGGGCGGCGCCTCTCGCTGTGGCGCGCGCTGGTGCTGGTGCTGGTGCTGCTCGGCGTGTGGGAGCTCTACGTCGACCTCGGCGGGGCCGACCCGCTCATCCTCCCCTCCCCGCACGCCATCGCGCAGTCGCTGTTCGACGACCGCGGTCTGCTCTGGTCCAACTTCCTGGTCACCGCGGAGGAGGTGGTCCTGGGGATCCTGGTCGCGACGGTCGCGGCGCTGGTGCTGGCCAGCGCGATGCACTTCTTCATCACGCTGCGCCAGGCGGCCTGGCCGGTCCTGATCGCCTCCCAGACGATCCCCATCCCGATGCTCGCGCCGGTGCTCGTGCTGTGGTTGGGGTTCGGCATCCTGCCCAAGCTGGTGGTGATCGCGCTGGTGTCCTTCTTCTCGATCGTCGTCACCACGCTGGCAGGCTTCGCCGCCGTCGACCCGGATTTGATCAAGTTGATGCGCACCTTCGACATGCCCCGGCACCGCGTGTTCCTCAGCGTCGAGCTCCCCTCGGCGCTCCCCGGAGTCTTCACCGGCGCCAAGATCGCGGTCATCGTGGCGGTCATCGGGGCGGTATTCGCCGAGCAGGCGGGGGCCAACTCGGGACTGGGCTACCTGTTCGAGCAGTCAATCCCCCAGTTGCTGACGGCGCGCGCCTACGCCGCCGTCGTCGTCCTGTCGCTGTTCGCGATCGCCCTGTTCCTGCTACTGACCCTGGCCGAGCGGCTCACCGTGCCGTGGGCCTATCAACCAATCGGAGACCCTGCCTGATGACAAGTGTTTCTCGGCGAGGTG
>DASXCN010000508.1:0-3088 GCA_036491155.1 Solirubrobacteraceae bacterium
CGCCCGCGACGCCGGCATGGACGTCGTCTACGAGGGCATCCGGCTCACCCCCTCGCAGATCGCCAGCTCGGCCGCCCAGGAGGGCGTGCATGTGATCGGCCTCTCGATCCTCTCGGGCTCGCACGCCGAGCTGATCCCCGCCGTCCTGAGCGCCTTGGCCGACGCCGGCGTTGAGAACGTCCCGGTGGTCGTGGGCGGGATCATCCCCGAGAGCGACGCGGCGAAGCTGCGCGAAGCTGGCGTGGCCGCCGTCTACACCCCCAAGGACTGGGATCTCAATGGGATGATGCGCGACATCGTCTCGCTGGTGGCCGAGCGCCACCGCGCCGACACCGCGGCGCCGGCTTGAGCCGAACTCCACCCGCCCTACCCGACGGCGCGGAGCTTGGCGCCCGGCTGCGCGACGGGGATCTGCGGACCGCTCCGGCCGTCCTGAACCTGGTCGAGAGCCGCAGCAACCAGGCGCGCGCGCAGACCGAGGCGCTCCTGGCGGCGGTCTCCCCAGCCGCACTCGGCGGCGAGGCGCCGGGCTTCGTGGTCGGGGTGACGGGTCCGCCGGGGGTGGGGAAGTCGTCGCTGCTGTCGCGGCTGGTGGCGGCGTGGCGAGGTGACGACCGCTCCGTGGCGGTCCTCGCCGTGGACCCGAGCTCCCGCCGCTCGGGCGGCTCACTGCTGGGCGACCGGGCGCGGATCGAACGCGACGCCGCCGATCACGCCGTGTTCATCCGCTCAACGGCGGCGGGCGACCGTCTCGGAGGACTGGCCCCCGCCACCCGGGCAGCGGCCAGCGCGCTCGCGGTCGCCTTCGACGTCGTGGTCATCGAGACGGTGGGCGTCGGGCAGTCCGAGACCGAGGTCGCCGATGTCGCCGACACGGTGGCGGTCGTCGTGCAGCCCGGGTCCGGCGATGTCCTGCAGTTCCTGAAGTCCGGGATCATGGAGATCCCCGACGTCCTGGTGGTGACCAAAGCCGACCTGGGCCAGGTGGCGGCGCGTGCGCGGGCCGACCTGGAGGCTGCGTTGCGCTCGCTGGACTCGACTTCGGCGGTCGTGTCGGTGTCGTCGGTGGCGCCGCCGGCGGGGATCGACGAGCTGGTGCAGGCGCTCGACACTCATCGTGCGAAGCTGGATCTGGCCGCACGGCGCGTGCGCAGCCGCCGGATGCACGCTCTGGCCGACTACGCCGCCGAGCACGGCGACCGCGGTCTGCGAGCACTGGGGGGTCGCCGCAAGGCCGAGAAATGGCTTGGGCAACAGGATGGTCTTCTGGACGTGGCGGCGTTGCGTCACGCTTTGGAGCAGAAGGCGCAGCGGCCATGACCACCACCCCCATTCCCCGGATCGTCCTCCCCGCCGACCCGCTGGTCGAGGGCGACACGGCGCTGCGCCCGTGGCGCGACTCTGACCTGCCCGAACTGGTGGAGGCCTGCCGCGACCGGGAGATCGTCCGCTGGACGAGCGTGCCCACCGGCTACACCGAGGCCGATGCGCGCAACTACCTGCGCCAGCGCTACGACGCGGCCTTCGCCGGCCTGACCGCGCCCTTCGCCGTCGTCGAGGCCGGCTCGGGCCGGCTGCTGGGGTCCATCTCGCTGCTGCGCTTCGCCTGGGGCCACGCCCGCGGGGAGGTGGGCTATTGGCTGGCCTCCTGGGCCCGCGGCCAGGGTCACGCCACGCGGGCGGTCCGGCTGGTCTGCGCCTGGGGCTTCGGCGCCATGCGCCTGGAGCGGATCGACCTGATGGCCGCCACCGGCAACCCGGCCTCCCAGGGCGTCGCCGAGCGCGCCGGCTTCACCCGGGAGGCGGTCCTGCGCGACTACATGCGCGGCGCCTTTGAGCGCCAGGACATGGTGATGTTCGGGCTGCTGCGCGGCGAGCTGGACTGAGCCGCCCCCGTAGCGCCTCGTCAGCGCGCCCGCTCGACGCCCCCCGGCGCGCCCCGCACCGCCCGGCCCACTCCCCGGCCACCCCACTAGATAGATCGCTCTAGCGAGGCGAGGCCAGCGAGGCCAGCCGCCACCCGGACTTGGTGTTGGTCAGCTGCACCGCCTCCACCGACGAGGGCTGGCCCTTGGCGCGCGCCAGCACCATCGCCGAGGCCGACCCGCCCTTGACGTGCACCTTCGCGACGCTGAGGCTCGGGTCCGACACGCTCTGCACGAACGCGCGCATCGCCTGCTGACAGCTGAGGCCGGCAGCGTTGAGATGGCCGACGAGGTCGGGGGCGAGCACCTCGCTGCACAGGGTGGCCGTATCGCGCGCGGCCACTGCATGGGCAAACTGCTCGAGCTTGGCCTGAACCTGGTCCGATGCGCTGGCGCCACAACCGGTCAATGCGTACGCAACGCCTAGGATGGCCACCGCCGATCCCGGTCTCATCGCGGCAAAGCTACCCTTAAGGGGTGATTTCAGAACCGCTCAGGGATGGACACGGGCGTGAGATCGGGGATCTGCGCGTGTCGGTCACCGACCGCTGCAACTTCCGCTGCCAGTACTGCATGCCGGCGGAGGGGCTTCCCTGGCTCGAGCGCGCGGAGATTCTCACCTTCGAGGAGATCACCCGCCTGGTCGGCCTGTTTGCCGACATGGGCGTCGGCGACGTGCGGCTGACCGGCGGCGAGCCCCTGGTCCGGCGCGACTTCCCCAAGCTCGCGGCGATGATCGCCGCGGTGGACGGCGTCCATGACCTGTCGCTGACGACCAACGGCTTCCTGCTGGTCCGTGACGCCGAGAAGCTGGTGCGCGCGGGCGTCAACCGCTTCAACGTCTCCGTGGACTCGTTGCAACGCGACCGCTTCTACGAGCTGACGCGGCGCGATGCCCTCGACGCGGTCCTGCGCGGCCTCGAGGTCCTGGGGAGCTTCCCCGAGGCGCACCCGATCAAGGTCAATGCGGTGGCGATACGCGGCTTCACCGAGGAAGAGGTCATCCCCTTCGCGAAGCTGGCGCGCGAGACGCCCTACGAGGTCCGCTTCATCGAGTTCATGCCTCTGGACGCCGACCACGCCTGGAACCGCAGCAAGGTGCTCACCGGCGCCGAGATCCGCGACGCGATCAGTGCCGTGTACCCCCTCGAGGCCGAGCCGCG
>DASXCN010000509.1:0-5365 GCA_036491155.1 Solirubrobacteraceae bacterium
GCGTTGACCACGCCGTACTGGGCGTTGAAGAAGTAGCGCCACATCGCGCCGTTGACGATCGTCGGCAGCGCCCACGGCAGCACGACGATCGTGCGAAACAGCCAGCGTCCGCGCAACGGCGCGTAGAGCAGCAGCGCGATCCCCATCCCGAAGACCAGCTCGAAGCCGGTGGACACGAAGGTGAAGTAGGCGGTGCGCAGGATCGCGGACCAGAAGTCCGACTGCTGCAGCGCGAACTTGTAGTTGTCGAGGCCCACCCACGGGAAGTGGCCGGGGAACGGCGTGTCGACCGCGAACAGCGACGTGTACAGCGTGCGCAGGATCGGATAGACGACGATCCCGAATACGACGACGATGCTCGGCGCCAGCAGCGCGAGTGCGAAGCGCCCCTCGCGGGTGCGGGCGCGCCAGCTGGTGCCGCCGGCGGGGGAGACAGAGGTCCTCGCCGGCGGCAGCTGCGTGGCGGAGTCGGTCACCTGTGGCCGATCATGCAGCGTCCCGTGGACACGGGGCCTTCAGCCTCGATCACGCTGGCGGGCCGCTGGAGCTGAACGAGGAGGCGGCCGAGTTGAGCGCGTCCTGCGGCGACTTCTTGCCCAGCAGCGCGTCCTGGATCTGGACCTGGAGCGCCTGTGAGGCGGCGTTGTAATTGGGGACCTGAGGGCGCAGGATCATGTTGGGCAGCTGGGTCTTGGCCACCGAGACGAGCTGCTTGCCGGCGTTCTTGACCACCGTCGCGTCCGTGTAGGACGCGGACCAGATCGGCAGCGAGTCGACGACATACTGGTTCTGCACGTTCTGGCTGGTGATGAACTTGACGAACTCCCAGGCCTCGTTGGCGTGCTTGGTGCCGCTGGTGATCATCACCGGCTGCCCGCCGTTGCAGCCCGGCGCGGCACCGCCCGCGGACCCGGACGGTGTGTGCAGGATCATCACGTCGTCCTTGCTCACCTGGCTCTGCTTGGGGTCAAGCGACGCCGCGAGCTGGAAGGTCCAGTTGAGGTTCATCGCGATCTTGCCCTGGGCGAACGCCTTGAGCACGTCCTCCTCCAGCGAGCTGGTGGAGGCGGGGTCGGCCAGGCCCTGGTCGATCAGCATCTTCATGAACTCCAGCGCCTGCAGACCGCCGCCCGACTGGAAGGCCGGCTTGCCCGACGCGTCCAGGAACTTGCCGCCGAAGGCGCCCAGCAGCTGGGCGTAGTCACACACGACCGCCTCGGCCTGGGACCAGCTGCCCAGCCACGGATACTTGACCAGCCCCTTGGACTTGATCTGCTTGAGCGCGGCCACCACGCCGTCCCAGGTGTTCAGCGAGGCGGGCGAGACCCCCGCCTTCTTGAGCATCGACCCGTTGGCGTACATGTACTTGGTGTCCAGGATCCACGGCATCCCGTAGTACTTGCTCTTGTAGTCGGCCATGATCAGAGCGCCCGGGAAGATCTGCTTGGTGGGCAGGGAGTTCACGTCGGAGGAGATGGCCTTGACGATCCCCTTGGACCCGAACTCGGCGGGCCAGATGCAGTCGCCCAGCACGACGTCATAGGTTCCGGCCGGGGCGGCGGCGACGATCTTGTCGTGCAGCGCCTCGTAGGCGACAAGCGTGTTGTTGACCTTGATGTTGGGGTTGGCCTGCTCGAAGAGCTTGGTCATGCCAGCCAGGTCCGACGCGCTGTAGCCGGCCTGCTGCTGGAAGAGGTTGTTGAGGGTGACAGTCCCGCCGCCCGAACCCGTCGCTGCGCCACCGCTGGTGGCGGCGGCGCCGGTGCCACCGGCGCTCGAGCTCGAACTGGAGCTGGAACCGCCGCAGGCGGCCAGGTACAGCCCCATGCCCGCGGTCGCGGTGGTGGTGATGAAGCCGCGGCGCGTCGTCCGCTTCTGCTCTTGAGACATCTAGGCTCTCCTCGTACCAGCAAGCTCGGCTTTTGTAAGAAGCTTGATCTAACGACCATACAATTCGTATTCTGAGGCGTCAAGATGGTCGCTTCATTCGTAAGGAACCCTTGACAATGGAACGCGGAGAGAGCTCAGTCCCGGCAGGGCCTGCGGGCGCCCCGGACTCGCGGTTGGGTCTGCTGCGCGAGCTCGGCGAGCAGGCGGTGCTGGAGGCGATCTTCCGCCGAGGCCCGGTGACCCGTCCGGAGATCGCGTCGGCGACCGGGCTGTCCAAGCCGACCGTGGGCGCCGCGGTGGGCCGCCTGGAGCAGGCCGGAATGATCTCAGCCGTCGGCCCTCAACACGGCCGCCGTGGCCGCAGCCCGATCGCCTATGTCGTCCGCGACAGCGCCGGCTTCGTCGTCGGACTCGACCTCGGCGGCACCAACATCCGCGCCGGCGCCGCCGACGTGTTCGGCGAGATGATCTACGACGAGCTCGAGCCGACCACCAAGGCCGGCGGGCGGGCGCTGGCGGCCCAGATCGCCGACGTCGCGGCTCGTGCCGTGGAGCGCGGGCGCGCCACTCACGACCGCCTGCTGGCCATCGCCATCTCCACCCCGGGGGTGGTGGATCGCGCCACGGGCCGCGTTCGCCTCGCCTACAACCTGTCCCCCGACGGCGTCCTGGACCCGCTGAGCGCGGTGGGGTCGCGATTCGGGGTCCCCGTGCTCATCGATAACAACATCAACCTCGCCGCCCTGGGTGAGAAGTCGTTCGGGCTGGCCCGCGGCGTCTCGACGATGGTGTTCATCGGCATCGGGGCCGGCGTGGGAATGGGGATCATCATGCACGACGAGCTCGTGCGGGGCGCCCACGGTGCGGCGGGCGAGATCGCCTACCTGCCGCTGGTGGGGGACCCGTTCGACCCCCGGCACAAGCTCCACGGCGGCCTCGAGGACGAGATCGGCGCCGCGGGCGTGCTGGCCGGCTTCGCCGCCCGAGCGCCGGCCCGCAGCGGCGAGGCCGCGACGGCGGCCGACGTGTTTGAGCTGGCGCGCGACGGCGACGGCGACGCCGGCGCAGTGGTGGAGCACATCGCGGCCCGGCTGGGCTCAGCGATCGCCACCGTCTGCGCCATCCTGGACCCCGAGCTCGTCGTGCTGGGCGGCGGCATCGGCTCCAGCCCGCTGCTGCTCCGGCCCGTCCGCGGCGCCGCCGCGGCGCTCGTCCCGCTCACCGCGCGGATCGAGACCAGCCTGCTCGGCGACCAGGCGGCCCTGCGCGGCGCCATCGCCTTTGCCCTGCACGCCGCCCGCAGCCAGCTCATCCCCCAGGGTGCTGCGACGCGCCGCACCGAGCTCATCCGCTAGCCGCGAGAGTTCAGAACACCACCGAGGAGAGACCCCGCATGGCCGCGATCGAGATCCAGGATGTGAGCAAGCGCTACCGCGACGGCACCGTGGCGGTGCATGACCTCAGCCTGCAGATCGCCGACGGCGAGTTCACGGTCCTGGTCGGCCCCTCGGGGTGCGGCAAGACGACGCTGCTGCGGATGATCGCCGGGCTGGAGGAGATCAGCGCGGGCACGATCTCGATCGGCGACCGGGTCGTCAACGACCTCACGCCCAAGGACCGCGACATCGCCATGGTCTTTCAGAACTACGCGCTCTATCCGCACATGACCGTGGCCAAGAACATGGGCTTCGCGCTGCGCCGCGCCGGGGTGCCCGCCGACGAGATCCGCCAGAAGGTCCAGCACGCCGCAGAGCTGCTGGGCATCTCCGAGCAGCTCGAGCGCAAGCCCGGCAACCTCTCCGGCGGACAGCGCCAGCGGGTGGCCATGGGGCGCGCCATCGTCCGCGACCCTCAGGCCTTCCTCATGGACGAGCCGCTCTCCAACCTCGACGCGAAGCTGCGCATCCAGATGCGGGCGGAGATCACCCGCATCCAGCGGCGGCTGCACACCACCACGGTCTACGTGACCCACGACCAGACCGAGGCGATGACCCTCGGCGACCGGCTGGCGGTGATGCGCGACGGCGTCCTGCAGCAGCTCGGCACCCCCGCCGAGCTCTACGAGCGTCCGCAGAATCTGTTCGTCGCGGGGTTCATCGGGTCGCCGGCCATGAACTTCGTCATCGGGGAGATCGCTCAGGGCATCCTCACCTCGCAGCTGGGCGCGATCGCGTTGTCGCAAGCCGAGCCGGCTCATGAGGGGGCCCGTCACACTGGACGGGTGGTGGTCGGCGTGCGGCCAGAGAGCTTCGAGGACGCGGCGCTGGTGGGCGAGCGGCCGGGTTTGGTGGCGCTCACGGCGACGGTCGACGTCCTGGAGTCCACCGGCTCCGACGTCTACGCCCACCTGTCGCTCAACGGTGGGGGGCGCGCGGCGCCCGGTTCCGATGACCCGGTGCTGCGCGAGCTGGCCCAGGCCACCGCCTCCGAGGATGCCGAGGTGGCGCTGGCCACCGGGTCCGAGCTCATCGCCCGCGTCGGGGTGTCCAACTCGCTGACCGAGGGCCAAGAGGGGCGGCTGTGGATCGACACGAGCCGGCTGCACCTGTTTGACCCGGCCACCGGCCGGCGCCTGTCGGAGTGAGTCCGGACCGGGGCTGACCGCCGCGTGCTGGCCATCCTGGGCGGGATCGGGGCCGCGGCCGCCTGGGCGGTGTCGGTGTTGTGCTCCTCGCGGTCCAGCCGGATGATCGATCCGATGGCGGTGGTCGCGTGGGTGATGCTCGTCGGGCTGGTCATCACCGCGCCCCTCGCCGCCGCCACCGGGGTACCCGGGCGCCTGCACGGCTCAGCGGTGGTCTGGCTCATCATCTCAGGCGCCGGGAACGTCGCCGGGCTGATCGTCAACTACTACGCCCTGCGGCTGGGGCAGGTGTCGCTGGTGGCCCCGATCATCTCCAGCGAGGGGGCGATCGCGGCGGTCATCTCGGTGATCGCCGGGGCGACGCTCGGCGTGGCAGTGGGCGCGACGCTGCTCGTGATCGTGCTCGGTGTCTTGCTCGCCTCGATCCCCTCACCCGATGCCGCCGTCGAGGACGCCCTGCGCCACCCGAAGGTGGTGCTGCTGGCCATCGTCTCGGCCGTCTCGTTCGGGACCAGCCTGTACGCCACCGGCCGTTCCGGCGCGCTGCTTCCGGCATCGTGGGTGGTGCTCTCGGCGCGACTCATCGGGGCCGTCGCGCTGGCGCTGCCCCTCGCCCTCGCCGGGCGGCTGCGGCTCACCGCGCGGGCCGCGCCGCTGGTCGTCGCCTCGGGGCTGGCCGAGGTGGCGGGCTTCTACTCCTACACCTTGGGATCGCGCCACGGGCTGGCCATCGCCGCCGTGCTCTCCTCGCAGTTCGCCGTCCTCGCCCTCGCGGCCTCCTACGTGCTCTTCGGCGAGCGGCTGAGCCGGCTCCAGCTCAGCGGCGTGGCCTGCGTCGTGGTGGGTGTGGCGGCGCTGAGCGTGCTGCACGCCTGAACCCGCGGCGGCGGC
>DASXCN010000510.1:0-4278 GCA_036491155.1 Solirubrobacteraceae bacterium
GGCGTCTTCCAGGAGATCGAGCCGCTGTCCAACGGCGGCGCGCTGGACTTCACCGTCGGCGAGTACTTCACTCCGAGCGGGCGCAACCTCGGCGGGGGCGGGGTCAAGCAGGGCAAGGGCATCCAACCCAACGTGTACGCCCTCACGAAGTCGACGGCCAAGACCGACACCGCGCTCACGGTCGCCGAGAAGACCGTCTCCGCCGAGCTCGGGCAGTGACGCCGCCGCCCGCCCGGGCCGCCGACTCGCGCGGCGGCGCGCGGGTGGCACTGCTGGTCCGCCAGGGGAAGTTCCTCGTCGCCGAGCCGTTCTTCGGCCCGGGACCGCGGCAGGTGGTCACGCGCGACAAGCGTGCCGGGGTCGGGGACCTGGTGCTGCTCTCGAGCGCAGGCGCGGCGGGCAACGGGCGCCGCGGGGGCTCGCGGCGGGCGACGGTGGCCCAGCGCCTGGGGCGGCCCGAGGTCGCGCGCGATGTGATCCGCGCCTTGCTGCTCGACCGTGGCCTCTCGGGCACGTTTGACCCCGCGGTCGAGCGGGAGGCGCGGCTGTCGGCCTCGGACGGCGCGTCGGATCCCTCCGGTCATGCGCTGCCGGGCGGCGAGCGCCGTGACCTGCGCGACCTGCCCACGTTCACCATCGACCCCGCCACCGCGCGCGACTTCGACGACGCGATCTCGGCCGAGCTGATGAGCGACGGCTCGTGGCGGGTCTGGGTCCACATCGCCGATGTCTCCGCCTACGTGACCCCGCGCTCTCTGGTGGACCGCGAGGCCTACCGGCGCTCCACCAGCACCTACGTGCCCGGGATGGTGGAGCCGATGCTGCCCCGGGCGCTCTCCAACGAGGCGTGCTCGCTGGTGCCGGGGGCGCCGCGGGCGACGGTGACCGTCGAGATGGTGGTCACCGAGCGCGGCGTGCGCCGCTCCTCGATGTATCGCTCGCTCATCCTGTCCGATGAGCGCCTGGACTACGACCGCGTGGACCGGATCTTCGCCGGGGCTGAGGCCGCGGCCGACCCGTGGGCCCAGCCGCTGGTGGCGGCGCGGGCCGCGTCGGCAGCCTTGGGGGCCTATCGGAGTTCGTCCTCGGAGGGGCGTGGAGCGCTGGAGGTGGACTCGGCGGAGCCGCAGTTCAGCTTTGACGACGACGGCAACGTGGTGGGCGCCGAGCTCTCGGTGCAGACTGAGTCCCACCGGCTGATCGAGCACCTCATGATCGCGGCCAACGAACAGGTGGCCAAGTTCCTCTCCGAGCATAAGATCCCGGCGCTGTACCGCGTGCATGAGCGGCCCGAGGCCCCGGCGGTCGAGCGGCTCGTCGACCAACTGGAGTCGCTGGGTGTCCCCACGCCGCCGGTCCCCAAGGGCCACCTGACCTCGCAGCAGGCCGCCGAGGTGGTGGGGGAGGCGTCGGCGATGGTGGCCGACTGGGTGCGGCGCACCGGTCGCGGCGGGCGCGCCCTGACCAGCCTGGTGCTGCGCTCCCTCAAGCAGGCCTACTACGACCCGCGCAACCTCGGCCACGCCGGCCTGGCGCTGACGCACTACTGCCACTTCACCTCGCCCATCCGCCGCTACCCCGATCTCATCTGCCATCGGGGGCTGTTGAGCGCGATCGCCGGGGAGCCGGTGCCGGACGCCTCCTGGGTGGCGAGCGCCGCGCCGTGGACGTCCAAGCGCGAACGCGAGGCGATGACGATCGAGCGCAACGCCGACGACGTGGCGCGGTGCTTCCTGCTCGAGCGCGAGCTGTTTCAGTCGGGCGATCGCGACGGCGCCTTCGACGGGGAGATCGTGGGCCTCATCGGCGCCGGGGCGTTTGTCGCCTTCGGCGAGCGGCTCCAGTACGAGGGGCTGCTGCCGGTGCGCCGGCTGCGCGACGACTGGTGGGAGCTCAACGAGCAGGCGACGGTGCTGGTGGGGACGCGCAACGGCGGGGCCATGCGGCTGGGGGATCCGGTGAGCGTCCGCGTCGGCCGGATCGACGCGCCACGGGGTAGGGTGGATCTCCTCCCCGTCGACGATCCGGTCCAATAGACGCACATGGCCAAGGGCAAGAAACGCAAAACCTCACCCGGCGACGTCGCCACCAACCGGCAGGCGTCGTTCCGTTACAACCTGATGGAGAGGTTCGAGGCCGGCCTCGTGCTCCAGGGCACGGAGGTCAAGTCGCTTCGCGAGGGCAAGGCCCAGATCAAGGACGCCTACGCCACGGTGCGCGACGGCGAGGTATGGCTGATTGGCGTCTACATCCCCCCCTACGGCGCGGCCGCGCGCGACAACCACGACCCCGAACGCCCCCGCAAGCTGCTGCTCCACAAGTCAGAGATCGAGCGGCTGATGGTGCGCACCCAGGAGCGCGGGCTCACGCTCGTCCCGACCCGGCTGTACTTCTCGGGGCCGCGCTCGCGCGCCAAGGTCGAGATCGCCCTGGCCAAGGGCAAGGATCTCTACGACAAGCGCCAGACCATCCGCACCCGCGAGGTCGCGCGCGAGATCCAGCGCGAACTGCGCGAAGTCGGCCGATGAGGCGGCACGACGGCGGCTGACCGCGCTCTTGCACGCGGTGCGTGCCGGGTGCGCCAGCGGGGTAGCACCCGGACATGACCATAGGTTCATCAATCGTGCTCATGGCGGTCGGCGCGATCCTCAAGTGGGCGGTGACCGCCCATGTCAGCGGGATCAACCTCCAGACCGCCGGGACGGTGCTGTTCGTGCTCGGGATCCTCGGATTGCTCCTGTCCCTGCTGTACACGTTCGTGTGGTCGCGCCAGAACCGCACCGCGACGACTCGCACGTACGTCCCGCGGGACGAGCAGACCACTCGCTACCAGTAGTCCGCTTTCACGGATTCTGGGATGTGGCGGCTGACGCCCTGGCCGCGACGCTCTACCCGAGCGTGCGCGGCAGGTGCGCCGCGTGCATCCCGATGACCAGGACCGCGACGAGGCCGAGGTAGACGGCGCCGACGAGTAGCCGGTTGCGCGGGCTCACGCGGTAGAACGCCTGCGTCTCCAGGCCGCCCCGGCGGCGCTGCTCCCAGCGGCGGTAGGTCTCATACGCCGCGAGCAGCGCGATCAGGATGATGATCGGGTTGGGGAAGACGAAGGCCAGCACGGCGATGCCGAAGAAGCCGGCGAACCACATCCAGGGTGACATCGCCGCCATCGCGCGCCCGCCGTCCAGCGGCACCACCGGCAGCAGGTTGAACAGATTGATGAAGAAGCCGGTGTAGCCGAGCGCGCGCCAGTAGTCGTGGCCGGTGACGGCCCAGATGCCCAGGCATGCCGCGGAGCCGATCGTCCCCAGCACCGGGCCGGCGAGGCCGACCCGGGCCTCGGAAAGGGCGTTGTTGCCCAGCGACTTGGCGGCCACGACGGCGCCCAAAAACGGGATGAACATGGGCGCCGACGCCTGCAGGCCCTCGCGGCGCAGTTGGATCACATGGCCCAGCTCGTGGACGAGGAGCAGGATCACGAACCCGATCGCGAACGAGAATCCCCAGATCGTCGTGTAGGCGGCGATCGAGACCGCCATGGAGCCCGCCGTGACCAGGAACTTGGCCTTCGGCAGCAGCAGAAGGATCGACTTGATCTTGGCCAGGAAGGCGAGGATCGCCACGCCGATGGGGGCGATCCGGCGCTTGTAGAACGACTCGCGGGACCGCGGCCGGCCGACCGCGTCGTTAGCGTCGTCGGCGTGGCCAGACGTCTCGAGCTCCGGCGACGCGTCGTATCGCGGCGGCTCGGGCAGCGTCGGCGTGGGCGCGCTGCCGCTGCCGTAGGGGGTGGGGGAGTCGCCGTACTCCATTCCGATGTCAACGATTCTCGCAGGCCGCAGGTGCTTCTTACGCAGATCTTCAGTGAAAAGAGCCCGCCCACCCGGCCTATAATCGAAGAACAACACATACCCCCGGGGACGACAGGCTTCGACGTGGTCGGTTCGTGGGGGTGGTCGCGAGCCGAGGTCCCGGGCGGCCTCGTAAAACACCCGGGAAAACAATAAGTGCGGACTCACACGAGTACGCGCTCGCCGCTTAGTCAATAGCTAAGCCGTGAGCTCTCGGCCCCCCGTTCGCCTGCTGCGGGGTGGCTGGGATCAACTAGCAGGCTCACCTGGCGCGGTCCGCTTCAGCCAAACCGGGGACATCTCATGAAGCTGGTCCCCCACAACCCCGCCGGCGAGGCGAGTGGGGGACGAGATCCAGAGCGCCGGCTACGCTCGTAGACGCCACCTTTTGCGCGACTGCGGACGCGGGTTCAATTCCCGCCGTCTCCAC
>DASXCN010000511.1:0-3429 GCA_036491155.1 Solirubrobacteraceae bacterium
CTCCCACAGACCGTCCGGGCAGCGCCCATCCTGAGCGGTCATGCTCCCGGGCCAGTCGATCTCGTCGAACGGCACCTGGTCATAGGAGACGAGGACGTGGGGCTCGAGGACCACCAGGTTGGTGGTGCCCGGCAGCGCGGCCGAGGGAGCCGTGAAGGCGCGCGTGCCGCTGGAACGCAGCGTGTCCGCCAGCGCCTGACAGCGAGCGAAGTCGTCGGCGACCAGATCGCCGGGGTCCAGGCCGAACTGTGCCGCGGTGTCGAAGGTGAGATGAGGCGGCTCTTCCGCGAGCTGGGCCCGGATCGCCCACAGCGGATAGCGCATCAGCACGGCACGGTCGCGCGTGCGGCGATCCTCGTTGCGCAGGAGCTCGGCCCAGGGAGTGAGGGGATGCAGGCTGAGGTACTGCGTGAAGCCGGAGCCCGCGGCGTTGTAGCGGCCGGCCGCGAAGTTCTCCACTGCCCACAGCGGCGTCTCGTAGTTGGCCAGACGGAAGGTCACGGCCTCCATGCCCGCGAGCCTCAAGCGGCGATGTTGCCGCGCGACGCGGCGGCGGCGGTGATCAGCGGCTCGAGCTTCTCGGCGTCGTCGAGGACGGCGGCGGGGGCGGCTCCCCCGAGGTCGGCCCGCGGGTGCTCAAACCAGTCCACCACCCCTGGCCCGGTGAGGCTGTGACGCAGCTGATTGACGATGCGCGCCACGATGCGCAGGCGACGCTCGTCCTCGCCGCTCGGACGCGCCGAGCCCTGCTCTGAAACCCACCGCTGATACGTACGCGGACTCACGCGCAGCAGTTCGGCCTTGCGCGACTGGCTCACCGACGCCAAGGTGGTATCGAGCCAGCGCACGACGTCGTGAACCGCGCGGTCCTCGCCAATCGGCTCACGGTCGGCGATCCGCGCGAAGAGAAAGCGCATCTGCTCCAGAGCGAGGCGCAGGTGACGTCGCCGGGCCGGGTCCGGTTCGCGCAGCGCCGACTGAGCTCTCAGCGCGGCGCTCTGGAGCTTGATCCATAGCCACGGGTTGACGAGTGCCACCGCGCCGTCCTCGCCGCCGGCGATGGCGTCGGCGAGGTCACCGACCAGCCCGACCACCGACGCGGGCGTCTGGCGTGATCCGGCAAGCCGGGCGTTGGCCTCCCCAAGCTCGTGCACGACACTGGCCGGCCGGCGGATGTCGAAGGCGATGGCGGACATGTGGCGTAATGATACGACATGGTCGCGCCAGTAGACGAATGGCCCGCGATCCCTTGCGTCTATCGTGGTGTGGGCCTATGTTCGTCACACCGTCCAAGCGTCACGAGAAGGAGCAGCGAGATGCCGGAAACTGAGAAAGCGATCCTTGCCGGCGGGTGCTTCTGGGGTGTTGAGGACCTCGTTCGCAAGCTCGACGGCGTCGTCAGCACGCGCGTCGGCTACTCCGGCGGGGATGTCCCCAATGCGACCTACCGCAACCACGGCACACACGCCGAGGCGATCGAGATCATCTTCGACCCCGAGCGCATCTCCTACCGGGACCTGCTCGAGTTCTTCTTCCAGATCCACGACCCGACGACCAAGAACCGTCAGGGCAACGACATGGGCACGAGCTACCGCTCGGCGATCTTCTACGTCGATGACGAGCAGCGCCGGGTCGCAGAGGACACCATCGCCGACGTGGACGCCTCCGGCCTGTGGCCCGGCAAGGTCGTCACCGAGGTGGAACCTGCCGGGCCCTTCTGGGAGGCCGAGCCTGAGCACCAGGACTACCTGGAGCGCTACCCCAACGGCTACACCTGCCACTTCGTCCGTCCGGGCTGGAAGCTACCCAAGCGCGCCGAGCACGCGGCGCACTGAGGCATCGCGCTGCGTCACGACGCCGCCGCGCGGCGGATGGGCGCCATCAGCGGCACCGGCTCGTTGGCCAGGAACTCGATGATGACCTGGTTGCACAGCTCGGGCTTCTCGACCAGCAGCCCGTGCGAGGTTCCCGGCACGACCATCAGCTCGGCGTCCGGGATGGCGCCGTAGGCCGCGGCGGCGTGCTCGAGGCGGACCTCGTCGTCGTCGGCCACCATGACGAGCGTCCGGCTACGCACGCCCGCAAGATCGTCGGTCGTCAGTGTCGGCCCCGTCGCGTGCATCGTGGCCAGCTTCTCGACGACGACGGGGTAGTGCTCCGGGCCGTCCGGCGAGAGCTCGGAGTAGAGGCGCTCCAGGAAAGCGGGCGGCCCGGTGGCCGAGTCCAGGACTCCGGAGTGCCAGCCGTCGAAGTGAAACACCCCCGCGATCAGCACCAGGCGGCTGACCAGGTCCGGGCGAGCCAGCGCGACGTATAGGGCGACCACTGCCCCGTCGCTGACCCCGGCGAGATGCGCGGGACCGCCGAGGACCGTCTCGATGAAGGCGATGGTGTCGTGCGCCATCGCCTCGTAGGTGACGGGCCCGGGGACGTCCGGCGTGCGCCCGTGGGCGCGCCGCTCCG
This sequence comes from Solirubrobacteraceae bacterium, assembly GCA_036491155.1. Lineage (GTDB taxonomy): Bacteria > Actinomycetota > Thermoleophilia > Solirubrobacterales > Solirubrobacteraceae > Palsa-465. The sequence continues at coordinate 2,464 of DASXCN010000511.1, forward strand.
GCGTGTAGACCCGGAAGTGCTGGGCCAGAGGACCGGCGTTCGCCCGCAGCGCCCGCGCGTCGACCCCGGCGCCTCCGGGGTGCAGCAGGACGAGCGGCTCCCCCGTCCCCGCCTCGTCGTACCAGGTCTTGACCTCACCGAGCATCACGTTGTCAGCCATCTCAATCCCTCCGCCTTGGTCACTTCGGTCCACGCAATAGACCGTGAAACTCAACCGAACTCATCGCCCGAAGGCGGCACTGGCGCGAAGTGACGCGGCGCGCGCCAGCTGCGATGCTCCTCGCATGCGCATCGACCAGACCTTTGACGTGACCGCCGCGCCTGAGTCCGTGTTCGACTACATGACCAACCCGTCCAACCTCCGGCAGTGGCAGACCTCCAAGACCCGGGTCGAGGTCCTGAGCGAGGGCGAGCCCGGCGCCGGCTTTCGGGTACGGGAGTGGACGAAGGTCCCCGGGCGCAAGGAGTTCGAGCAGGTGGTCGAGTTCACGCGGTTCGAGCGCCCCCGGCTCCTTCACACCCACATCGTCGAGGGACCGCAGCCGATCGATGGCACCTGGGAGCTCACCGCGACCGCGGGCGGCACGCGGGTGCGCTTCATCGCGGAGGGGCCACTGCAGGGCCCGATGCGGCTGCTGGCGCCGATCGTCGGACGGGCGGTCGACCGTCAGTTCCGCCAATACCACGACAACCTCCGTCGCAACGTGGAGGCCCAGGGCTGAGCGCATCGCGCATCGCTCACGAGGGCCTGCCTTTCGCCCACCCGATGTCCGAGGCGGCCGTCGACGCCGCCATCGCCGCGCTGCCCCTGCCCTCCGCGCCCCTCATCCTGGACACCGGCTGCGGCAACGGGGAGATGCTGCTGCGGACGCTGCGCGCGCATCCGCGGGCGCGAGGGCTGGGGGTCGACCTCGACGCGGACTCGATCGCCGAGGCCCGCGGGCGAGGCGCCGGCCTGCCGGTCCG
>DASXCN010000512.1:0-4435 GCA_036491155.1 Solirubrobacteraceae bacterium
GATCTGCGCGGCGAACTGCAGGAGCTGATGAACGCGGTGGCGGCCCAGCGCGAGGGGTACGAGCACCGGCTGTCGGAGGCCGAGCGCCGGGTGTCGGAGGCCGAGCGCCGGGTGTCAGAGGCCGAGGAACGCGCGGCCGACGCCCGGGCCGAGTCCGACCGGATGGGCGGCGAGCTCGAGGCCGAGCGCGGCCGCACCGCTGCCCAGCTCACCGACCTGACCGCCGCGCGCGACGCCGCGACCGCCGAGGCCGCCGACCTTCGCCAGCGACTGGGCGCGGCCGCCTCCGGCCACCAGCACCACGCCACCGAGCTCTCCGCCCTGCGTGACCAGCTCGCGGTGGCCCAGGTCTCCCGGGACGCCGCCGCCGGCGAAGTGGCCGGCCTGCGCGGCGAGCTCGAGCGGCTCGGCTCTGAGCTGGCGATCACGCGTGAGCACCAGTCGGCGCAGGGCGCCGACCTGGGCGAGGCGCAGCGCCTGTTGGCCGAGGCGCGAAGCCTCAGCGAGCAGCTGCGATCGCAAAGCCCGCACTGAGCGGGATCGGCGTCCTCCGGGTGTTTGATCTGTCCGCCCCGCGACGTACCGTCGCGGACGATGAGCGAGTTGCCGGGAACATCCGCGGTGTCGATCGAGGGGGTCGAGTGGGCCGCCGAGAGCGGGGGGAACCTCACCGTGCGAATCACCGGTCGCTGGCGACGGCGCCGTCCGGTGAGCAGTGGCCAGCCGACGCTCGTCATCGAAGCCGAGGGGCGACGCCATCGCTACCCCGCGATGCCCGAGCCGCCGAGTGTTGGCGGCACTGGCCCGGGGGTGTGGAGGCTGACCTTCACCGTCCCCGGCTGGATGGCGCCCGAGCTCGGGCGGACGTGGCTGCAGTTCGGCACGGTGATCGTGCCGTTGCCCGTCGCGGTGCCGGCCCAGCCCGCCCCGTCGTCGGACCGTCTGCCACCGCCCGCGCCGCCGCCACCAGCCCGGCGAGACGTCGACGAGCCGGAGGAGCCGCCGGATTTTGAGGCGGCCCGCGGCGTCGACGAGCTGACGCAGCGGGTGGACGCGTTGGAGGACGAGCTGCGGGACGCCCGCGCTGTGCGCGACGAGCTCGCCGCGTCGCTGGAGGAGCGCGAGCGCAAGCGCCGGATCGCCGAACAGCGGGCCCATGCCGAGCATGCCCTGCGGCGCGACCTTGCCCGCCAGCTCGCCGCCAGCGCGGAGGAGGGCGAGCGCGCTCGGCAGGCGATGGGCGACCTGGCCGCCGCCGAGGAGCAGATCCGCAGCCTCGAGCAGGAGCTGCAGCGGGCCAGGCGCCGCAGCGACGAGGCCGAGCAGGTTGCGGCGGCTGCGACCGCCGCTCGGCAGCGCGCGGAGCGCGATCGCGAGTTGGCCGAGCAGAGGCTCCAGCGACGGGCCGAGACCGGGTCGGCCGAGGCGGCACGGCTGCGCTTCGAGCGCGAGCTGCTCGGCCGCCGAGCCGGCCAATCGGCCCGGATCCCCGCCGAGCCGGCCGCCACGTCGGCGCCTGCCCTCACGCGTCTCGTCGTCGAGGCCGCGCCGGTCGGGTCGCCCGCGCCGCCGCCACTTCCGCGCGTTCCGCCGCGGCCACCCGCGCCCGCGCCCGCCCCGATGTCGGCTCCGGTCGCGGCGGTGGCGTCGCCGAACGTCGTGGCCAGGTTGCGCGCCGAGCTCGAGTCGCGCGCTCGTGCCGACGCCGCCCTGCGCGCGCGGCTGATCGACGCGGAGTCTCGGCTTGCGGCGCGCGTCGTCCTGGAGCGCCGGACGAGCGCCGCGATCGCCGAGCTTCGTTCAGAGCTGGGCGTGCTGGCGGACGCGTTGTCGCGGGAGCGCACGCTGCGCGTCGGCGCTGAGCGGCGCGCGGCCGAGCTGGAAGCTCAGCTCCGTGAGCAGCGTGTCGTGTCGCTGGACGCCTACGAGGCGATCGGCGACCTGCGCGAGGCGCTGGGCCGGCTCGCCGTGCCCGAGCCCGAGCCCGAGCCCGAGGCGGCCGCTGAGCCCGAGCCGGAGCGCGCGCCACCGGCGCTGCCCCCGCAGCTCGCCGCGCCCGCACCGCCCCCGGTGCCGGCAACGATCCCCGCGCCCGCCGCCGCGGCGGTGGAGCCCGCGCGGCTCAATGACGCGCTGACCCGCCTGCGCGAGACGATTGCCCCGCAGGACGCGCCCCCGGCCCCCTCCACCGCGCTCGTCCGCTCGCCGTCGATGCACGAGGCGCTCACACGCCCGTCTGTGGAGCGGGCGTTTCGGACGATGGCCCGCACAGACCCCGATGCCGCCGGCCGGCTGCTGCTCGAGCTGCTGCCGCTGCAGCGCGTCGTCTATCCCCACGCCGTCGCCTACGACCTGGTGCTGGCTGCCGACCGCTGCGTGTGGGTGTCGGTCCCCAATGGCCATCCCATCATCGAGGTCCAGACCGCGCCGCGCCCCCGCCAGGAGGTCGCCTTCCAGGTCGTCGGGGAGCCCGCGCGCATCGCCCGGCTGCTCACCGCCGGCCGGGTGCGGCGGTTCTTCCGGCGCGGCACGGCGCGTGTGCGGGGACGCCGCGAGGGCGTAGCGGCGTTGTCCTCGCTCCTGGGCGCGCCGCTGGACCTCGCTGCTCTGCATCGCGCCGGCTTGCGGCCTGATCCTCTGATCGCCTTCGGGCTGCTGGCGGCGATGATCGATCCCGCATGGACCGCGACGGAGCGCTTCACCGTGGCCCATGCCTCGCCGGAGGCCAGCCGCACCTATCTGATCGTCCAGGAGGGCCGGCCGCTCACCGCCACGCGGATCGCTCCCGAGAGCGGTCCCAGCACGACGATGCACTGCGCGACCGACGACCTGCTCGCGGCGCTCGGCGGGGAGCCGGTCCCCGGAGTCCGGGTGGACGGGGACGTCGGCGCCTTCCTCTCGCTGCGCAAGTGGATCAAACGCGCACAGAGCGAGTAAAACGCGCCCGCGCCGCCGGGCGTTGGGTCGACCCATCCGACTCGGCTTCTAAGGTAGGGATCGCCGTCTGATGACCCCTGCCTGCGCCCATCTCCACGTCCACTCCGAGTACTCATTGCTCGACGGGGCGTGCAAGGTCGACGCGCTCGCGGCGCGGGCCGCGGAGTTCGGCCAGCCGGCTCTGGGCCTGACCGATCATGGGGTCATGAACGGGTCGGTGGAGCTGTTCACGGCCTGCCGCAAGCAGCAGATCAAGCCGATCATCGGTTGCGAGGTCTACATCGTCGACGATCACACCCGACGGGCGCCCGGGCGGCTGGAGCGCTTCCACCTCACGCTGCTGGCCGCCAACGCGACGGGCTACCGCAACCTGGTCAAGCTCTCGTCGGCGGGCTTTCTTGAGGGGTATCAGCGTGGCAAGCCGTCGGTCGACATGGCCCAGTTGGCCGAGCACGGCGAGGGCCTGATCGCGCTCTCGGGCTGCCTGCAGTCGCGCTTCTGCCAGCACCTGATCGAGGAGCGGCCCGACCTGGCGCGCGCGCACGCCTCGGAGCTGATGACCGCCGTCGGCGGCGACAACGTGTACTTCGAGGTGCAGAAGAACGGCCTGCCCATCCAGGACAAGTGCAACGAGGAGATCGTGCGCATCGCCCGCGAGGTCGGGCGCCCGCTGGTCGGCACGGGCGACGTGCACTACCTGCGCCGCGAGGATTACCACCATCACGCCGCGCTGCTGTGCGTGCAGACGAAGTCGACGCTCAGCCAGCCCAAGATCACCTTCGACACCAACGAGTTCTATCTGCGCTCCAGCCAGGAGATGGCCGAGGCTTTCGCCGAGTGGCCGGACGCGATCGCCAGCACGCTGGAGATCGCCGAGCGCTGCGACGTTGAGATCGAGCTCGGCCGCCAGCTGATCCCGCGCTACGAGACCCCCGACGGCGCCGACGAGTCCGAGTACCTGCGCCGGCTCGTCGATGAGGGTCTGCGTCACCGCTACGGCGACCCCGTGCCGGCCGCGGCCCGCGAGCGCGCCGACTACGAACTGGGCGTCATCGACAGGATGGGCTACAACGCCTACTTCCTCATCGTCTGGGACTTCGTCAAGTACGCCAAGGACGCCGGGATCGCCGTCGGACCGGGCCGCGGCTCGGCGGCGGGCTCGATCGTGGCTTACTGCCTGCAGATCACCGATCTCGATCCGCTGCGATACGACCTGCTCTTCGAGCGCTTCCTCAACCCCGAGCGCGTGTCGATGCCCGACATCGACATGGACTTCTCCGTGCGGGGCCGTGAGCGTGTCATCCGCTATGTGACCGAGAAGTACGGCAAGGAGGCCGTGGCGCAGATCATCACCTTCGGCAAGATGTTCCCGCGGGCAGCCACGCGTGACGCCGCCCGCGTGCTGGGCCACGAGTACGCGATCGGCGACCGTCTCGCCAAGCTCATCCCCGACCCCCAGCAGGGGCGGCCGCCCAGCTTCGAGGATTGCCTCGCCCCC
>DASXCN010000513.1:0-14552 GCA_036491155.1 Solirubrobacteraceae bacterium
GCAGCGGAAGGCGAAGTCGGGCTGCACGCGCGCGGGCAGCCGGCGGAAGGCATCGGGAGTGGCGGCCGCCCAGCCGGTCAACCGCCCGCCGACATCGGTGGGAGGCAACGGCACGTCGGGCCGCCACGCCCAGCCGGCGGCCGGCACCACGGGGCGGGTGTCGTCGGGGAGCCAACGCACCGAAGCGGCGCGGGCCAGCACCTCGACGACCGCACCGCGCTCGTGCAATAGAGCTGCGCATTCCAGCGCGCTTTGGCCCGCCCCGATCACCGCGACGCGCCGTCCAGCAAACCGGCCGAGGTCGTGGTGGTCATAGGCGTGCGACACCAGCTGCGCGGGCAGTGAGGCGAACGGCTCAGGGCGGTACATGAACGGGACGAGGCCTGCGGCGACGATGACCCGCGACGCCGCCAGCTCCTCGCCGTCGGCCAGCCGCACGCGAAACCCGCTCCCGGCGCACGCCACTGAGCTGACCCGGCGGGTGTCGATGTCAGGGACGACCTGCCGCGCGAACCACTGCCCGTAGTCGATGAACTGCTCGCGCGTGAGCGACGGGGACCGCAGCGCGCGGCCCTCCGCGCGCTCGTAGTCGGCAATGGTCAGCCCCCGCCGAGGGTCAGCGATGTTCGACGATCTCCGGCGCGAGCGCAGCAGCATGCCCTCGGGCATGCGCAGCGACCAGAACTCCAGCGGCTCGCCGTACACGCGCACCGCGACGCCGTAGGCACGCAGGTGGGCGGCCGCGGCCAGGCCGCACGGCCCCGCTCCGATGATGACCGCCGGTTCTGATCTGACCGGTCCGACCCGGGCACCCCGCGTCGTCAAGGCACGGGCACCCCGCGCGCGGCCAGCGGCCAGCTCCGCGATCCGGGCGACGCAGGGCCCGGATCGTGGTCGCCGGCAAACGCGTGCACCACGTGCCGATGGGGCCGCAGGACCCGCGCGGCCGCCGCCGGGTGGCCGGTGCGCAGCTGCCACAGCCCGTGGCGCACGTCGGCGTCGGTCCAGCGATAGCGCACGCCCGCCACCGCCCGGGTCGCCGTGACCGGCTCGTCCAGCACGTGCCGGCACCAGAGCACCGGCAGGTTGCATCCGGCGCCGATCGCCAAGCTCATGGACCCGTAGGGCCGCGGGTTCATGTCGATGGCGTGCCAGCCGCCGCCCTCGCGCTCGATCAACTCGAGCTCGAACAACCCTTCCCAGCCGAGCGCCGTCAGCAGCGCACACACGCGTGCCCGCAGCTCCGGCGCTCCGTCGATGGTCTCAGAAAACGAGGCGCTGCCGGAGCTCGGCAGCCACGTGCGCTCATAACGAGAGACCGCCTCGCCCAAAAGGCGCCCGCCGGCGAAGACACCGCCGAACGACAGCACCGCACCCACCGCGAGGCGCTGCACCAGGACATCGTCGCCGAGCTGGTCCATGACCGCCGTCACCTCGGCGGGCGCGGCGGCGAGCAAGCTCCCGGACCGCCGCCGCAGCGGGCCGCTCTCGATCACGGAGCGCACGGGCTTGACCACCACCGGGTAGCCGAGGTCACCGGCCGCGCCCAGCGCCTCATCCGCGCTGCGACACACCACCGTCGTGGGCGGGGTCAGGCCCCAGCGCGTCGCCGCTTCGCTGAGCTCGGCCTTGTCGAGCGAGCGCCACACGGCATCGGCGCTCGGCAGCCCGATCCGCACGTGCTCCTCCAGGCGCGCGCGCCCGCGCGAGATGTCCAATAGCGACGCGTCGCCACCCGGCACCAACACGTCGACTTCGCCGCCCGCCACCTCGTCCGCCAGAGCGGCCAGGAACCCAGGCTCGTCGGTGAGCGGATGCGGGGTCCGGATCCGCCGCCTCACCGCGCGCGACCAATGGGCGGGGGCCACCTGCCCGTCCGGAGCGGCCGAGATCACCTCAAATCCCCCTGCAGACAGGCCCCTCACTGCGGCGAGGCACGCCCGGGTCTCGCCGTCCGTGACCAGTACGCGAGCGCTGCTCATACCAGCTCGACGATCGCAGATCGCGCCCCTCGGCGAGCGTATTCGCGCTCCGGCGGCCAAGAATGCCGCTGGCATGCGAGTCTGTGCAAGCTCCGCAATGACCGACCTTGCCGATCTGACCGCCGTCGACCTCGCTCGCGCCTACGAGGCGGGTGAGGCGTCGCCGCGCGAGGCACTGCAGGCGGTGCGGGCGCGCATCGAGGCATGGGAGCCGACGATCAACGCCGTCTGGCACCGCGACGACCTGCAGGCCGATGAGCAGGCGCGGGCCGCGGAGGAGCGGTGGCGCCGGGGCGAGCCGCTCAGCCCCCTCGACGGCGTGCCGGTCACCCTCAAGGAGAACATCGCCACCGAGGGCGTGCCGACGCCCCTGGGCTCCCAGGCCAGCGCGCTCGTGCCGGCGGCGCGCGACGCCCCCGCCGCCGCGCGGCTGAAGGAGGCGGGCACGGTGCTGGTGGCCAAGACGACGATGCCGGACTTCGGGATGCTCACCTCAGGGGTGTCGACCAAGCACGGGACGACCCGCAGCCCCTGGAACCCGGAATGGAACCCCGGCGGCTCAAGCTCGGGCGGCGCTGCCGCGACCGTCGCCGGGTACGCGCCCATCAACATCGGCACCGACATCGGGGGGTCGGTGCGCCTGCCCGCGTCGTTCACCGGCGTGGTGGGCCACAAGCCGAGCTTCGGGCGCGTCCCGGTGAACCCGCCCTATTACGCGCGCGTGGCCGGGCCCCTCACCCGGACCGTCGCCGACGCCGCCCGCGCGATGTCGGTGCTGGCTCAGCCCGACGACGTCGATTTCATGAGCCTGCCGCCGCAGGATCTCGACTGGGAGGACCTCGAGGAGCACGTGGCCGATGCCCGCATCGCGCTCAGCACCGACGCCGGCGCCGGCATGGCCACCGATCCCGAGATGGCGCGCGCCGTGGAGTCGGCCGCCGCCACGCTGAGCGACGCGGGCGCCCGCGTCGAGCAGATCGGGCCACTGATCACCGACGCGATGCTCAGCGGGCTGGACCGCTTCTGGCGCATGCGCAGCCTGCGCGACCTCCGCGCCCTGCCAACCGAGAACCAGGCGCGGATGCTCCCCTACCTGCGCGAGTGGATGGCCGCCGCCGCGGACCGGACCGGAATGGAGCTCTTTCAGGACTTCAGCCAGCTCGAGGCGATCAGCATCGCCGCGCGCGATGCCATCGACGGTTTTGACTACATCCTCTGCCCGGTCGCGCCGGTCGCGACCTTCAGTGCCGACCTCCCCAGCCCCGCCGCGGACCCCGCCGGGGCGCTGGAGCACATCGCCTACACGGTGACGTTCAGCATCTCCGGCCATCCCGCGATCAGCGTGCCGTGGACCACGACGGCAGACGGGCGGCCGATCGGGATCCAGATCGTGGGCCGCCGCTTTGCCGACGTGCCCGTGCTCGCGCTCGGGGCCGCCTGCGAACGGCTACGCCCCGAGCTGCCGCCCTGGCCGACGCCGGCCGGTGGCGGCGACTGAGCACGGTCAGGACTCGGCGACGGGCGCCAGGGGCGGGCCGGAGACCAGCGGGTCCAGCGCCGGAAGCTCGCCCGAGCGAGCGACCGCCCCATAGAAGGCCGCACTGCGCTTGGGCAGGCGCCGCTGGGTTCCGTAGTCGACGTAGTAGAGGCCGAAGCGCCTCCGGTACCCCCACGCCCACTCGAAGTTGTCCAGCAGGGACCAGTGGAAGTAACCGGCGACGTCGACCCCATCCTCGATCGCGCGCAGGGTGGCGTCGAGGTGGCCATGGATGTAGTCGACGCGCTCGGCGTCGTTGACCTCGCCGTCCGGGTTGACGTAGTCCTCCGCCGCGCAGCCGTTCTCAGTGATGTAGAGCGGCAGGCCGCGGGTCTCGCGGTGCAGGCGCGTCAGGATCTCGAAGAGGCCGTCGGGTTCCACCAGCCATCCCATCACCGTCTGGGGTCGGTCGGGCGGGAGGTACTCGACGAACCCTGGATGGTCGGGCACCGGCGACTCGCCGAGCCGGAGGTTGGCCCAGTCCCCGCTGCGGACGTAGTGCGGGCGGTAGTAGTTGACGCCCACGTAGTCCACCGGCGCACCGATCGCCGCCAGGTCACCGCCGCGGATGAGCGCGTCGGGCGGCAGCAGCTCCGGGTGGGCCTCGGCCGGGTACGCGCCATGCAGCACCGGGTCCATGCAGATGCGGTTGTGGTCGGCGTCGATCTGGGCGGCCACCGCTTCGGCGTCGTCGTCCAGCGCGCGACACGGATGCGGGTCCAGGGCGATGCCCACCGGCACCGTCGTCGGCAGCGCAGCGCGCAGCGCCTGGAGGGCGAGCCCGTGCCCGAGCAGGATGTGGTGGGTGGCCGCCGCCGCCAGGCTCATGTCGCGATGGCCCGGGGCATGGCTGCCCACGCGATAGCCCTGGTTGATCGACTGCTGGGGCTCGTTGAGCGTGGTCCACATCCCCACCCCGTCGCCCAGTGCCTCGGCCAGCACCGCGGCGTACTGCGCCAGCAACTCGGCCGTGTCGCGGTTGGCCCACCCGCCCTGATCTTCCAGGGCCTGGGGCAGCTCCCAGTGGTACACCGTGGCCACCGGAACGATGTCATGGGCGCGCAGCGCGTCCACCAGTGATCGGTAGTAGTCAAGGCCCGCCCGGTTGACCGGCCCGCGGCCGGTGGGCAGGACCCGCGACCAGGCGATCGAGAAGCGATAGGCGCCGAGCCCGAGGTCGCTGAGCAGCGCCACGTCATCGGTCACTCGGTGATAGGAGTCACAGGCGATGTCGCCGGTCTCCCCGCCGCGGACGTTGCCCGGGGTGTGACTGAACACGTCCCAGATCGAGCGCCCGCGTCCATCTTCTTCGACAGCGCCCTCGATCTGGTATGCGGAGGTCCCCGCGCCCCAGAGGAAGCCGTCGGGGAACCGGCGCGCCCCCGAGGCGCCGTTGGTTGTCAGCCCGTTCACTTGGAATCTCCTTGTGATGGTGAGTGCATTTCGACCCGTTGCCGTGGCGCTGCCCCCGCCACCGCTCGCGGCGGCGGGGGTGAGCCCGGAGCGCCGGGGGTCAGGCGGAGGGTCGGAGGTGCAGGATCACCACCTCGTTGGTCGGAGCGTTGGGGCTGCCGGACTCGTACGGGTTGCCCTGGGTGGGCCAACCGGTGAACTTGGCGGTGTTGTATTCGTCGAACACCACCCCGTAGACGGTGGGGATGACCGGGAGGTTGTCGGCGACGTACTTCTCGATCGGCGCCAGGTCGGTCTTCTGGTCCTCCACCGAGTTGTCGGCGGCGAGCTTGCCCAGCATCGAATCGACGTTGGGATCCTTGAGGCGCTCGTAGTCGCCGGCGGCGTTGTTCGTGGCCTGGGCACTGTTGAGCCAGTCGTTGTAGAGCTGGTAGGGCGCCACGCTCGTCTGTGACCAGTGCTGGGTGAGCTGGAAGTTCCCGCTGGCGATGTCCGAGGACCACGCGTCCACCGACTGCCCGACGAAGCGGGCGTCGATGCCCGCCGCCTGCAGCTGCTTGGCAATGAGCGCGTCACCAGCCGCATAGTCCGAGAACGACGACGGGTTGGTGATGTCGATCGACAGCTTCTGGCCCGACTTGGTGCGGAACAGGCCGTCTGAGCCCATCACGTAGCCGGCCTGCTTGAGGACCGCCTTGGCACCCTCGATGTCGGGGTGGGCCGGGAGGGTCGAGGACGCCACCGTCGGCGACAGGAACTGCTGGAACACGGGCAACGTCAGCCCTGAGGCGTTGGCGACCGGCGGCTCCAGGCCGCCCTCGGCCTGCTGGCTGAGCGCGGTGCGGTCGATGGCCAGGCTGATCGCCTTACGCACCGGCAGCTGGTTGGTGGGGAACTTGTTGAGGTTCGGCTCCAGGCTGTTGGTCTGCACCGGCGGGAACCACACCTTGTGGTTGGAGTTGCCCGAGACGAACACCTGCTGCACGCCGGGGATGAAGTTGCCACCCCAGTCCAGCTCGTCGGTCTGCAGCGCCGACAGGGCCGCGTTGGCCGAGGCGTAGGTGGGGAACTGCACCTTGGACACAGCCGGCTTGCCACCCCAGTAACTCGGGTTGGCCTGCAGGATGAAGCCCTGACCGCCGAAGCTGGCCAGCGAATACGGCCCGCTGCCGACGGGGTTCTCGTCGGTGTACTTGCCCGGGTCGCCCACCTTGCTCCACGCCGACTGGGGCACGATGTAGACCTGCCCCGCGATGTTCTGCAGGTTGGCGTACTGCGGCGTGGGGAAGTGGATGGTCACCTTGTCACCCGACGTGCTGACACTCTGGATGGCCAGTCCGGTGGTGTTGGCGTCGGGGTACTTCTTGAGCATCTGATAGGTGAAAGCGACGTCAGCGGCGGTGAGGGCGCTGCCGTCTGACCATTTCACCCCTGGGCGAATGGTGAAGGTGATCGCCTTGCCGGCGTCTGACCACGCGTAGCCCGTCGCCAGCCAGTTGTAGTACTGACCGGGCTTGAGCGCGTTGGCCTGCAGCAGTGGCTCGTAGATGAGCGAGGTGGCGCCCAGCAGCGATGCGGCGGACGAGGGCACATAGGGGTTGAAGTTCCTGGTGACGGCGTTCTGCTGGCTTGACTCGACGGTGAGCACCGCGCCGCTACCGGCACTCACGGGGTGGCTCGAGTCTTTGGTCGAGCTGTTCGAGCTCGACCCCGAGCTGGAGACACCGCCGCATGCCGCGAGTGTCGCGGCCGCGACGAGAGCGCAACAGCCGGCGCTCAGCGTCCTGTATGTCTTGCTTCGCTCCATCGAGCGGGCACCTCCTGATACAAACGTCGTGTCGATATGTGGTTCGCCCGGGCTCACGCCCAGGCAACTGCATCGCGGGTCATGCGCCCCCGGGTAAGGCCGGGGGCGCTGGCTTTTGCCGAGCGCCACTAACTCATCCGGGGCTCCTCCTTTCCCGGTCGCCGGCCGCCATCGCCAGCGCCTGGGCGCGGGGCGGTGCCGTGAAGCTGTCGGGATCCGGCGAGGACGCGATGAGAAGCTGGGTGTAGGGGTGCGTCGGGTGCTGGGTCACCTGCTCGGCCGGCCCGCGTTCGACGATGCGCCCGGCGTTCATGACCAGGATCTCGTCGGCGAAGTAGCGCGCCGAGGCGATGTCGTGGGTGATGTAGAGCACCGCCAGGTCGAGGGTGCTGCGCAGTTGGGCGATGAGATCCAACACCTCGAGCCGGATCGAGACGTCGAGCATGGAGACCGGCTCGTCGGCCAGCAGCACGCGCGGAGCCGCCGCCAGCGCCCGGGCGATCGACACCCGCTGACGCTGGCCACCTGACAGCTCGTGCGGATAGGCATCGCGAAACTTCTGGGCCGGGGTGAGCGACACCTGCCCGAGCAGCCGGTCGACCTCAACCGTGCTGGCCGCCCGACCGGTGCGCGCGGAGTGCACGCGCAGGGCGCGCTCCAGGTGGTAACGCACGGTGTGCAGCGGGTTCAGGGAGGCGAAGGGGTCCTGGAAGACCATCTGCACCTCGCTCTTGTAGGCGCGGAAGGTGCCGCGCGCGGACGGATCGATGACGTTGCCATCCAGGCGGATCTCGCCGCCGGTGCGCCGTTCCTGGCCGGCCAACAGCTTGGCGATGGTGCTCTTGCCCGACCCGCTCTCCCCCACCAGCGCGACCACCGTCCCGCGGCGCAGACCGAACGACACCTCCTGGACGGCCGAGATGATCGCGGCGCGGCGCCCGCGGCTCAGCCGGTAGTCCTTGCTGAGGGTGACCGCTTCCAGCACGGGCGCGCCCCGATCCGGGCCTCTCATTTCGCGGTCCTTGGCATCTCCCACGGCGGCCGCCGCCGGGGCCGGCGGAGGAGAGGGCGCGGCGACCGTGGCGGCGACCGCTGGGGAGGGGATCAAAGGGGATGGGTTCAAACTCGCGGTCACGAACGGGCAGGCGGTGACGTGCGCCGGCACGGTCACGTCCGGCGGCGCGGAGCCGTTGCCGCCGTCATCGACCGCGCGCAGGCGCATGTCCACCTGGCCACACCCGTCGGTGGCAAAGCCGCAGCGGGGCACGAACGGGCAGCCTGCCAGGGCGCCGCGCAGGTCCGGCGGAGATCCCGGGATGCCGGACAGGTGACGGCGCTCGCCGCGCAGGCTGGGGAACGAGCCGAGCAGACCGCGCGTGTAGGGGTGAGCGGCGCCGTTGCGCAGCTCGGCGGTCGGAGCGGACTCCACCGTCTGCCCGGCGTACATGATCACCACGCGGTCAGCGACCTCCAGCAGCAGCGACAGGTCGTGGGTGATGAACAGGACCGAGAAGCCGAGCCGGTCCTTGAGCTCGAAGACCTGGCGCAGGATCTCGCGCTGGACCACGACGTCCAGCCCGGTGGTGGGCTCGTCCATGATCACCACCTCGGGCTCGACCGACAGCGCCATCGCGATCATCACGCGCTGGCGCATCCCGCCAGAGAGCTCGTGCGGGTAGCTGCGCATCCGGGCGCGGGGGAGCCCCACGAGCTCGAGCATCTCGATGGCCCGTGCGCGCAGCTGCTCCTCGGGCGCGGGCGTATGGGCGCGCAGCGCGTCCAGCAACTGCTCGCCGATGCGCAGCACCGGGTTGAGCGCGTTCATCGCGCTCTGGAAGACAATGGCGATCTCGCGCCAGCGCAGCGTGCGCAGCTGCGGGGCGGTGGCCCCCAGCACGTCGAAGCTGCCGCCCGCGATGCGCCGCCCGTGATAGGTGACGCTGCCGCCGGTGATCACAGCCGGCGGGCGTAGGAGCCGGACCGAGCCGTAGGCGAGCGTCGACTTGCCGCAGCCGCTCTCGCCGGCCAGGCCGACGATGCTTCCGGCATGCAGCGCGAGGTCCACCCCGCGGACCGCACGCGTGTCCCCGTCCGGCGAGCGGTAGGCGATCGAGAGGCCGCGGATATCGAGCAGCGGTGTGGTCACCGCGTGGCCCCTTCGTCGCGGATCACCGGGGTGGGGTCCGCGGGCCGCCACACGCGGCGGCCGATCCGCAGCTCGCCGCCGGCGGCGCGCAACCGGGGGTTGCCCAGCTCGTCCAGGCCGAAGTTCAGCAGGACCAGGCTCGTTCCCAGCAGCGCGGTGCACACGCCGGGCGGCACGTACCACCACCAGGCGCCGAGCTGCACGGCGTTGCCGTTCTGCGCCCAGTAGAGAATCGTGCCGAAGCTCCAGCTCGACAGGTCGGCCACGCCGACGAAGGCGAGCGCCACCGCGGTGAGGATCGCGTAGAGCACGGTGCCGACGAAGCTGGCGGCGATCAGGCCGATCTGGTTGGGCAGCAGCTCGAAGACGATGATCCGCCAGGTGGGCTCCCCCACCTCGCGTGCCGCGGCGACATAGTCGCGCCGTCGCAGCGACAGCGTCTGAGCCCGGATGACCCGGGCCCCCCACGGCCACCCGAGCGCGCTGAGGACGATCGCCGTGGGCAGCTGGCCCGAGTGGGGCAGGTAGCCGAGGATGACCACGAGCAGCGGCAGCGCCGGCAGCACCAGGAAGACGTTGGCGAACAGCGACAGCCCTTCGTCGGCGAGCCCGCCGAGGAAACCCGCCGTGGTCCCCACCACCACCGAGAGCACCGTGGCGATGAGGCCGGTGAGCAGCCCCAGCACCACCGTGGAGCGCGTGCCCGCCAGCAACTGGGAGAAGACATCCTGGCCGGTGGCGGTGGTGCCCAGGATGTGGCTGGACGTCGGGCCGAGCGGCAGCGCCTGACCGGTGGTGGTGGCCGACGGATCGTACGGCGCCACCCACGGGCCGATGACGGCGACGAGGATGAACACGGCCAGGATCACCCCGCCGACCTTGGCCTTGGGCGGCAGGCTGCGTACGAGGCCGCGCCGCGTACCCAGCACCGCCGCGGGGACCTCCAGGACGGCGGCCTCGGGGCCGGACCCCAACGGAGAGCTGAGCGCCGACATCAGTCCAGCGCCCCCGAGCGGACGCGCGGATCGGCGATCACGTACACCACGTCAGCCAGCAGCGAGGCGAGCAGGACGGTGAACGAGATGACCAGGAAGATCCCCTGCAGCAGGGGATAGTCGTTCGACGTCACCGCGTTGTAGAGCGTGAGGCCGATGCCCGGATAGGAGAAGACGAGCTCCATCACCAGTGCCCCCGCCACGACGAAGCCCAGAGACAGCGCGAAGCCGGCGATGTTGGGCAGGACCGCGTTGCGCGCGCCGTAGGTGAACATGATCCGCCGCGGCGACAGCCCCTTGGCCTGGGCGACGAGGACGTAGTCCTCCGAGATCGTCGTCAGCATCATGTTGCGCATCTGCAGCATCCAGCCGCCCATCGCAGTGACGATGATGGTCAGTGCCGGCAGTAGGGAGTGCGAGATGGCGCTCGAGATGAAGGGCCAGTTGAAGCCCGGTGTGAGGCCGAGCGCATAGCCCTGCCCGAACGGGAGGACGCGCAAGTCCAGCGCGAACAACTGGATGACGATGAGGGCCAAGAAGAAGTACGGCGTCGCCTGCAAGAACGTGAACGCCGGCATGGCGCGGTCCAGCCAGCCTCCGCGGCGCCAGGCGGCGACGACGCCGAGCAGGGTGCCCAGCGCGAAGCTCAGGAGCGTCGCGGTGCCGACCAGGATGAGCGTCCACGGCAGCGTCTGGGCGAGGATGTCGGTGACCTTGGACGGGTACTGGCCGACGCTCAGGCCAAGGTTGCCGTGCGCGATGTCGCCGAGGTAGGAGAAGTACTGGCTGAAGATGCTCCCGTGCGCGTGGGCGCCGAACTCGGCCTGCAAGGCGCGCAGGGACGAGGCGTCAAGCGTGGGGAACTTGGCCAGCATCGTGTCGACGGCGTTGCCGGGCATCACTCGCGGGATGGCGAAGTTCACCGTGAGCGCGAACCACGCCGCGACGAAGTAGAAGGCCAGCCTTCGCAGGATGAACCGCACCGCCCGTCTCCTCTCTCACTCTCTCCGTTCAGCGCCGCATCGCTCGCGGAGCGGTCGCTGGCTGAAAACGGTAACGGAACTGTTGCAGCCGTGTCAAGCCCTTTGTTCTAGCTGCTTTGCAGCCTCTCTGCGAAATATTTGCGGCGTGATCTTGATGTAACGTTTCAGGCGTGATTCAATCCCGTTCCATGGAATCTCTCGATGACGCCACCGGCAACGGACGCTCGTCCCGGCTAACCATCCGGGAGGTCGCCGACCTCGCCGGAGTGTCGACCGCCACCGTCTCGCGCGTCATCAACGGCCGCGCCGAGGTCTCCGAGAAGGCGCGCAAGGCGGTCATGCGCGTCGTGCGCGAGCACGGCTACAGCACCAACCGCACCGCCCGCGCCCTGTCGGGCGGCCGGACCGGACTGGTGGGCGTGACCTTGCCGGTCGTCCACCACTCGTACTTCTCCGTGATCCTCGACGGCGCGGGCGAGGCGCTCTATGACCACGACATGCGCATGGTCCTGTGCCCGACCCATCATGAGCACGAGCGGGAGGTCACCCTGCTCGAGCGGCTCATGCACGGCACCACCGACGGGGCGGTGCTCATCCTGCCCGAGGAGTCCGGCGAGGAACTGTCAGCCCTGCACGAGCACGGCTACCGCTTCGTCATCGTCGACCCCTATCAGCCGCCCGACGAGCGCGTGCCCACGGTCTCGGCCGCTCACACCTCGGGTGCCAGCGAGGCGGTGGAGCATCTGCTGAGCCTCGGTCATCGCCGCATTGCCGCCGTCACCGGCCCGCGGGGCTGGATCGCCACCGAGGAGCGGCTGCGCGGCTACCGGGCGGCGCTGGCCACCGTCGGCGTGATGCCCGACCCGCGGCTGGAGGTGGAGTCCGACTTCTCTGATCGGGGCGGGCTGGAGGCGACGCAGGCCCTGCTGGAGCTGCCCGATCCCCCGACCGCGATCTTCGCCTTCAACGACATGCTGGCCATCGGCGCCATGCAGGCCGCGCGCCGGCGCGGGATCCGCATCCCCGAGGACCTCTCGGTGGTCGGGTTCGACGACACGTTCGAGGCATCGATCGTGACCCCCACGCTGACCACCGTGCGCCAGCCGTTGGCCGAGATGGGCCGGATGGCGGTGGCGTTGCTCGTCCGCCTGCTCGAGAACCAGCGCATCGAGGCGCTGCACGTGGAGCTGGCCACCAAGCTCGTGGTGCGCGAATCCACCGCCGCGGTGGCCGTGCCCGTGGCGGGCTGAGGACCACCGCGGCGGCGGGGTATGCGGCTGTGCGCGTCCGGCGGCTCCTAGGCCGCCGGCTCGCGCCGGTATTCGTCCAGGCAGGCCGCGACCGCGGCCGCCGCCGCATGCCCGTCAAACAGCTGCGGGCAGGCGCGGCGCGTTCGTCGCAGCATCAGCGCGTAGGCGGCGAACCGCAGCGGCGCCTGGGCGAAAGCGGCTGTCACGACGACAGCCGCCAGCTTGATCTGAAACTGGATTGGCTGATGGTGATGTTGAGCCATGGGCCCCTTCTTCCTTGAAAGAGGGTATGGATCTCGGATGCCCCCGAGGAACGTCAAATGTTGATCGTGCGCAGGGCAAATGACAATAGGCTCAAGCGCTCACCGAGCGTTCAGTTGATCTGAACGCTGCCGTCCGGGGCGCAGCCAACCGGCCCGCCGATCAGCGGATCGGGCGGCCTGTCTGCTCCACGGATTCGAGCGCCGTGAGGTCGTCGGCGTCAAGCGCGACGTCGCCGGCGGCCATGTTCTCCTCCAGGTGCGCGACCGTGGTCGTGCCGGGGATGAGCAGGATCCGGTCAGAGCGGGCCAGCAGCCACGCGAGCGCGACCTGGGACGGCGTGGCTCCGTGCTTGGCCGCCACCGACGCCACCGCCGGATCGGCGGCCAGTTTCGCCGGGCCGCCTCCGAACGCCGACCCCAGCGGGAAGAAGGGCACGAAGGCGATGTCGCGCTCGACACAGAACTCGACGAGCGGGTCGTTGGTGCGATCCATGACGCTGTAGGCGTTCTGCACCTCGCCGAGCTCTGTCAGCTCGGCCGCCCTGCGCAGCCCGTCGAGCGTGACGTTGGAGATGCCGATCAGGTCGAGCTTGCCCTCCTGCTGGAGCTCCTTCATCGTTACGACCTGCTCTTCGGTCGGCTCGCCGAGGCCGCCCTGCGCGTCGGCGACGCGGAGGTTGACGAGGTCCATCCGCTCGACGCGCAGCGCGCGCAGGTTGTCCTCGACGCCCTGGCGCAGCTCGGCCGGCGAGAGCGCGGGCAGCCAGGCGCCCCGGTCGTCGCGTCGCGCGCCCACCTTGGTCACGAGCTTGAGGTTCTCCGGGTACGGGTGCAGCGTCTCGCGGATGAGGTCGTTGACGACGTCGGGCCCGTAGTACTGGGAGGTGTCGATGTGGTCAACGCCGAGCTCGATGGCGCGCCGCAGGACAGCGCGGGCGGCGTCGGGGTCGCGCGGAGGGCCGAAGACGCCCGGCCCGGCGAGCTGCATGGCGCCGAAGCCGATCCGCCCGATCGGCTTGTCGCCGAGAAACGAGGTCTGGGTCATGTCGTTGAGCCTAGGAAGCGCGCGCTGCGCCGCGGCTCAGCTCAGTGCGGGGATCAGCACGCACACGGCGCCGACCACCAGCAGGCAGGCCCCGGCAAACGAGGGCGACGAGCGCCACGCCTGCGGGAACCGGGAGTCGATCCGGACCCAGGCCACATCCACGCCGAGGAGCTCGTGCACGAGCAGGTGGCCCCAGGCCGCGAGGGCCAGGCCGACGACGACGATGAGCTCACGACTGGTCATGTGCTGGGTAGTCGGCAACGCAACGGGGGCCTTGATCTCCGGCGCGTCAGAGGGCCTGAGGTGCTGACCGCGATCAGCGCAGCCCCGAGGCCCGCGCCGCCCGGACCGTCTGACAAGATCGCGCCGTGCCCGCGCGATCCTCTGCGTCCGGCGCGTGATGGCGTTCGCCGCGGCCGGGCTCACCCACAGCGCGGACCACCTCGCCGTCGGCACGCTCCTCCTCTTGGCGCTGTTCGGCTTCGCCGGCGGCGTGGGGACCACCGCGCTGGGCCCCGGCGGCGTGCTAGTCACCATCGGGCTGTTCCTGCTCTCCGGGCTGCCTCCGGCAGCGATCAGCGGCACCGCGATCGCCTGCAACGTGGGCAGCGCCGTCCTCGGCACCGGTGCGTTCGTCCGCTCAGGACAGCTGCGCGGCCGCGAGACGTGGCGCATGGCGACCGTGCTCATCGTCACCGCGGTGGTGGGCACCCCGCTCGGCGTGCTGGTCAATGCCCAGATCTCGGGCGGGGCGTTCGGGACCCTCCTGGGCATCTGCGTGGGCGCGATCGGCGGGCTGCTCCTCGTGCGGGAGCGCCGGCGCGGCCGCACGTCCCCATCGGCGCCCGGTTCGGGCTCCGCGCCCTCGGCCGTCGAGACGATCCCCGCGGCACGCCTGGTCGTCCCCCTCGGGCTCGGTGTGGCGGTCGTCAGCGGGCTCTTCGGGCTCGGGGGCCAGTTGCTCAGCGTCCCGTTGCTCATCTCGATCGGCGCCCCGATGCTGGCCTCGCTCGGCGCCGCCCAGGCCCAGTCGATCGTCATCGCCGGCGTCGGCACGATCGGCTACGCGATCCGCGGCGCCATCGCCTGGCCGCTGGTGCCCGTGGTCGGCGTGCCCCTGCTGGCCGGCGC
>DASXCN010000514.1:0-1504 GCA_036491155.1 Solirubrobacteraceae bacterium
AAGCGCATGTAGCTGAACTTGCGGACGAGCATCTCAAGCGGCACCCCATACTGGAGCGAGAGCGAGATCGCGGTCGCGAACGAGTTCATCATTCCGCGCAGCGTCGAGCCCTCCTTGCCGATGTCGGTGAGGAAGATCTCCCCGATCGTCCCGTCGTCGTACATGCCGGCGGTGATGTACCCCTCGTGGCCGCCGATCGAGAACTTGTGAGTGATCGACTGGCGCTCGCGCGGCATCTTGCGACGCTTGGGCCCGACCTTGGCCAGCGCCTCGGTCACGGCCTTGTCGACCTCGGCCTGGATGTCGACCTCGGCCGGCTTGTCCTTCTGGGCGTCGGTCCGGAGCGCCTGCGCCGTCTTGGAGCCGTCGCGGTAGATGGCCAGCGCCTTGACGCCCAGGCGCCACGCTTGGATGTACGCGTCGGCGATGTCCTCCACCGTGACCGTCTGCGGCATGTTCACCGTCTTGGAGATGGCACCGCTGATGAACGGCTGCACCGCGCCCATCATCTTGATGTGACCCATGTGCGAGATGGCCCGCTCGCCGACCGCGACATCGAACACCGCCATGTCCTCGTCCTCGAGCCCGGGCGCGCCGAGGATCGTGCCCCGCTCGTTGACGTAGGCCACGATCTGCTCAATGTGCTCGTCTGAGTAGCCGAGCGTCTGGAGCGCCAGCGGCACCGTCTTGTTGACGATCGTCATCTGGCCGCCGCCGACGAGCTCCTTGAACTTCACCAGTGAGAAGTCGGGCTCCACGCCAGTGGTGTCGCAGTCCATGAGGAAGCTGATCGTGCCGGTGGGGGCCAGCACCGTCGCCTGCGCGTTGCGGTAACCGTGCTCCTCACCGGTCTGCACGGCCGCATCCCACGTGGTGCGCGCCGCGCTGAGCAGCGCGTTGTCCACGCAGTCCTCCACCCTGATCGCGTATGACGCGTCGCGGTGCATGCGCATCACCGCGTTATGTGCCTCACTGTTCTCGGGGTAGCGCTCGTACGGCCCCATCGCCGCGGCGACCCGTGCCGAACCCAGGTAGGCCCGGCCGGTCATCAGCGCGGTGATCGCTGCGGCGGTGCCGCGCCCGGGATCTGAGTCATAGGGCACGCCGTCGGCCATGAGGTAGGCGCCCAGGTTGGCGTACCCGAGGCCGAGCTGGCGGAACGCGCGGGCGTTGGCGCCGATCTCCTCGGTCGGGTAGCTGGAGGGCGAGACGATGATCTCCTGGGCCAGGAACATGATGTCCACGGCGTGCTCGAACGAGTTGACGTCGAACGTGCCGTCGCTGCGCCGGAACTTCATGAGGTTCAGCGACGCCAGGTTGCAGGCCGAGTCGTCGACGTGCATGTACTCGCTGCACGGGTTCGACGCGTTGATCCGGCCCGACACCGGGGAGGTGTGCCAGTGGTTGATCGTCGTGTCGTACTGCACGCCCGGATCGGCGCAGCGCCACGCCGCCTCGGCGATCTCCTTCATCAGCTGGCGAGCCGGGATCGGCTCACCGACCG
>DASXCN010000515.1:0-5309 GCA_036491155.1 Solirubrobacteraceae bacterium
CCGGTGACGGTGGCCGTGCACCCGGTGGCGCGACAGGCGGCGCACCTGGATGACGTCGACGACGGGCTGGCCGCGAAGTTCTCGATCCCGTACTGCGTGACCCACGCGCTGCTGCACGGGCCGCCGCGGGTGGGCGACTTCACCGCGCTCGACGCTCGGACGCGAGAGGGGGCGTCGCGGGTGCGCGTCGTCGTCGACGCATCCCTGCCGGACTTCGGCGCCGTGCTGCGGACCGAGGACCGTGAGCTGGCACGCGTGGCCTGCCCACAGGGGGCTCCGGAGCGACCGGCGTCGGCGGCCGACCTGGCGGTCAAGCTCTCCGATCTGGCCGGCGAGCGCCTCGACGGCGTCCTGGACGATCTCGACGCGCCGGCGGCGCGGGCGCTGGACGCCGCGGGCCTGCGTCCCGCTGCGGTGGGTGGGCCCCGCTAGGGCGCGGCGCGTTACGGCGCTAGCCGTTCGATCGCCCAGCCGCCCTCGGGACGGCGGCGGTACACCAGCCGGTCGTGGAGCCGGTCGTCGCGGTTCTGCCAGAACTCGAACGTCACCGGCGTGAGGCGGAACCCGCCCCAGGCATCGGGGAGGGGCGGCTCGGCGTCGGCGTAGCGGTCAGCGAGGCGGGCCACTCGTGCCTCGAGCCAGGCGCGGCTCTCGATCGGCCGGCTCTGGGGCGACGAGAGCGCGCTGAGCTGACTTCCCCGCGCGCGGGAGCGGATGTAGTCCTCGGACTCCTGGGGGCTGGTGCGCTCCACGCTGCCCTCGATGCGCACCTGGCGGCCGAGGGGACCCCAGTAGAAGAGCAGCGCGGCGAAGGGGTTGGCCGCCAGCTCGCGCGCCTTGCGGCTCTCGTAGTTGGTGTAGAAGACGAACCCGAGCTCGTCGGCCTGCTTGACCAGCACCATGCGCAGCGACGGCGCCCCGTCGTCGGCGGCGGTGGCCACGGCGGCGGCCTCGGGCATGTTCACGCCGGCCTCGGCAGCGGCGGCGAACCAGACGCGGAACTGCGCGACGGGGTCGGCGTCGGCGTCCTCCTCGCGCAGCGGCTGGGCGAATTCGCGCATGGAGCCGCATTATCGCGGGGCAGGGCCGGCGCAGCGGGCGCGCGAGGGTCCCGCGCGGCGGGAGGGACACGCTCCCCCGGGTCGAATGAGAACCCGGTGACGGTTCCAAGCGACACGTCGTCTGAGAGCACCCCGCAGGGCGCCGCAGCGCCGCCTGCTCCCGCGAGCCAGGCTGCAGAGAGCTCGACCCCGGCGAGCCCACCTCTCGTGAGCCCACACCGGCCGCCCACGCCCCTGTGGCCCCTGATCAGCGAGACGGGCGCGGCGTTCGCCGCCTGGCTCATGCGCCCTCGTGTACGCCTGACCCTGGCCGGGGCGCTGCTGCTGCTGGTCGGCGCGCTGATCGCCACCAACACCATGTGGACCCTGCCGCTCGTGATCGTGGGCGCGCTGATGGTGGCGGTGGCGTGGATCGGGCACCGCCTCGAGGGCCGCTTCGCGGTCGAGTGGGGGGAGGCCGGGACGCAGCTGGCCTTCAACGCGACGATCAAGCCGCCGCAGCCGACGACCGAGACGCCGGCGCTGGCAGCGCCGCCTGCGCCCGCCCCGGCGGGGGAGTTGGCGCGGTCCGCGGACGACGTGATCGAGGGCGAGGCGCACACGGTCGAGATCAACGTGGGCGAGCTCAAGGCGCTCATCGCCGCGGCCGAGGCGGCGGAGCGCCCACCAGCGCCCACCCCTGCCGCCGACCGGAGCGGCGAGGCCGACGTGCGCGACATCCGCATCCGCCGGCTCGTCGACGACGGCGCACCGGGACCCCGCGCCGCCGGTTGATCCCGGCGCCGCCGGCTGACTCTGGCGCCGCCGGCTGACTCCGGGGCCGCAGGTCAGCCGCGGCAGCTGGTGCGCGAGCCCGACCGCTCCCCGGCCTCCATGGCGCGGACGGCACGCAGATGCCCGGCCAGTGCCTGGGGCCCGATGGGCCCGGCGGGGAGCTCGACCACGAAGGCCGTCGTCCCGGGGAGCAGGTGGTTTGACCAGGCCGGCGCGGTCCCGGGCAGGAAGCTCAGGCACGTCGCGCGCAATCCGGAGAGCTGGGCATAGCGCCGGGCCACGCCGCGGTCCCCGCCGGCCATGTCGACGAGGTCCATGTGCTGGTGGTACCAGATGGTCACCGCCGGCTTGATGTGGCGGATGAGGGCCATCGCCGCGCGGGTCTCAGGTTCAGAGGCTGGCCCGGGGCCGGAGTCGTACGTGGGATCGGTGACGCGCTCCCACTGGTAGGGGAAGTTGCGGTTGAGGTCGACGCCGTGGGCGTTCTGGCGGGCGGCGGCGGCGGTTCCGTCGGGGTTCATCTCGGGCACCAGCCACACCTGCACGCCGGCGGGGACGGGGCGGCGGGTGAGCGCCGAGAGGATCCGGATGCCGGCGCACTCGTTGCCGTGAATGCAGCCGACCAGCAGCAGCTTGCGCGGCGCGGAGTCGGGGCCGAGCACGTGGGCGACGATGGGGCGACCGCGCACCGAGTGGCCGATGACCACCCGCCGGGGCGCCGCGGTGGATCGCGGGGGTGGGGCAAGCGCCGCGGAGCGCGCGGGCTCCGCGCGCGCGACGGACGGCCCCGGCTCCGCGGATGACGGGGGAGTCGGGAACCCCCGCAACAGCCGGGCGAAGATCCCCTTCAACGTCGCCTTGCCGTAGGGGTGTGACCCGTCGTACATCGTCAGGACCGCGATCGAGACCCGCGCGCAGCCGCGGACCAGGAGCGCGACCTGGTGGTCCAGCAGGCCGGTGCCGTACCCCCAGCCGCCCTTGAAGTAGAGCTTCCAGCCCGGCTGGGGCAGCTCACCGATTCCCCAGCGATCCGCCGGCGCGATGCTGCGCAACAGGCGCATGGCGTAGGAGCGGTGGCGGGCCACCACGTCGCCGTCAATGTGCAGGAAGAAGCGGGCCTGGTCTCGGGCGGTGATGTGCGTCTCGCCCCACACCGGGTTGGTGGCAAAGCCGGTCATGCCCACCCGCTGGGCCAGGGCGCGCAGCCCGGCCTGGCCCACGGTGTCGAAGATGATCTGGGCGTCGTCGTTGTCCGAGACCCTGATCATGGGCCCGAGCACCGCGGTGTCGTGCGTGGTGAGGGCACGGTTGCGGACCTGCGCGCTGTCGAGGTAGGTGACCAGGAGCATCGCCTTCACGACGCTGGCCGACCACTCCTGGTGGTCGGGGCGATAGCCGTAGAACCGGCCCGGGGTGCGCACCGCGAAGGCGATGTCGCCCACGCGCGTGTGGGCGTAGGCGGTGGCGGCCGCCATGTCGGGGCGCCACAGCTCGTCGACGCTCTTACCGGTGCCCGGGACGACGCACGGTGGCGCCGGGCGGCCGCGGGCGCTGCCGCTGGCGGATGTCAGCGTGACGGCCAGGCACGTCGCCAGGACCGCGATGACCCCTGCCGCCGCGCGGGCGCTGAAGCTGGCCGTGCTGCCCATCGCACAATCGTCGCGGGTGGGGCGGCCGTCTTCAACGTCCAACTGCCGGACGGGGCCGGGGGCACTGGTAGATTGGGGCCCGCGATGAGCGCCGATCGGGGTACAGGAGCAGGAGGCTCGCGCTGCTAGACCTCGCCCGCGTCGTGCTCGCCGGTCTGGCCGTGCTGCTGGGGATGGCCGGGGTGGCCAAGGTGCGCCGGCCGGGTCCGTCGAGCGTCATGCTCCGCGCCGCCGGGGTACCGGCGCCGGCGCTGACCGCGCGCGCCGTCGCGTTGACCGAGATCGCCGTGCTGGTCGCGGTGCTGCTGGCGCCCGGCCGCGCCGCCGGAGTCGTCCTCGCGGTGGTCTTCGCCGGCCTGACCATCGGCGCCGCCGTTGGCGCCCGGCGGGCCGGGGACCGCTCCTGTGGATGCTTCGGCGACGAGGGCGCCCCGCTGGGGCGCCGTCACGTCGCCACCAACCTCGCGGCCGCGCTGGCCGCGGCCGGCGCGGCGCTCGTCGCCCGCGGGAGCCTGGCGCGCCTGGCCTCGCAGCGTCCCGTCCTCGCGGTCTTCGAACTCGCGCTCGCCGCGGTCCTGGCCGGCGCACTGCGCCAGTGGCTGCGGTTCGCCCTCCCAGCCGGCTGGCAGGCGGCCGCGGTGGCGCTGGCCGACGGCTCGGCGCGCATGCTGGAGGCCCGCTTCTCGCGCCGTACCGCGCTCACCCGCGTCGCCGTCGCCGGCTCTGCGCTGGCGGTGGCACCGGTGCGCTATCTGCTCTACCCGGGGACGGCGCTCGGCGTCGTGGTGCCCGGCCGCTGCCGGGACGGCCTGTGTACGGACGGCTACACCGCATTCTGCTGCGAGATCCACCAGGGGCTGAACACGTGCCCGGCGGGGACCTTCGTCGGGGGCTGGTGGATGTGCACCGACTACCGCGGCCACCAGCTCTGCCAGGGCTCGGGGGTGCGGTACTACATCGACTGCAACAACCTTCCGGGCCAGCCCTTCCCCGGGGGCTGCCGGTGCGCCAACGACGACTGCTCGCACCGTCGCCAGGCCTGCAACGTCTTTCGCTACGGGCAGTGCAACACGCACATCAAGGGCACCACGACGGTGGTGTGCCGCGTGGTCACGTGCGAGAAACCCAGCCTCATCGACAGCCTGAACTGCAACGGCACCCAGATGATCGACGACAGGGTGTGCGGTCACGAGGCGGGATGCCTGGAGCCGGTGGCCGTCCAGTTGCCCGGGAGCGGGGGAGCGTAGCGGCGATGGTGGTGGTCACGATCGTCATCGCGGTGCTGCTGGTGATAGCGCTCGTCTACATCGTCGCCCTGCTGCGCAGCCACGCCGACATCCTGCGGCGGCTGGCCGCGCTGGAGGATCGCGCACCGGCGCCGGGCGCGCCCCACGCCCCGGGGCCCGACGCGCACAACGGCGCCGGGCTGGGTGGGGGGGAGGTCACCGGCGGCGAGGTGACCGCCGCAGGGTCGATCAGCGGCATCACGCTGCAGGGCGACTCGGTCACGCTGTCCTTCGGGCCGGGCTCGCCGGTGACCCTGCTCGCCTTTCTCACCAGCGGGTGTGCCAGCTGTGCCCGGCTGTGGGCCGGTCTGCACGAGCAACGCGACCTGAACTCCCTGGCAGCGCGGGTGGCGGTGGTCACCCACGACGCGATGCGGGAGAGCCCGACGCGGCTGGAGCGCCTCGCGCCCTCGGGCACCGAGGTGATCATGTCCAGCGCGGCGTGGGCCGACTACGCCGTGCCGGGGTCGCCGCACTTCGTGCTCACCGACGGCGACGGGGGGATCGTCGGCCGCGGCTCGGCACTGAGCTGGTCGCAG
>DASXCN010000516.1:0-2421 GCA_036491155.1 Solirubrobacteraceae bacterium
GAGGAGGCGATGCGCGCCGCTATGGGCGACGAGTCCTCCTCCGGCGACTCCTCCTCTGACCCGCTGTCCTCGCTGGCCAGCCAGACCTCCACGTCATCCCCGCAGAGCTCGCTGGCCTCGGCGCTGGCCAGCCAGACCGGCACGAGCTCACTCGCCACCCCGACGGGCGCCACGGCATCCGTGAGCGGCGGCGCTCCGCTGACTCAATCCGTCCCCGCCGGCACGTCCGCCACCGCCCCCAGCACGGCCGCGACCGCCGCTGCGCCGGCCGCCTCGGCCACCTCGGCCGCGGCCACGCCACTGAGCCCTCAGGCGCTGGCGGCGCTGGTCTCGGGCAGCTCGACCGCGCCGACCGACCCTTTGATCACGTCGTTGTCGGCGCCGAGTGACCCCACACCGCAGGTTGCCCCCGTGAGCGGCGGCGACGCGGGCTCATACCTCTGAGGAGCGCCGGGACGGCGAACGCCGGCAGGCCGCCGGCCCACATGATCGTCGCCGCCACACGCTGGTCGTGCAGCGCGGCCGGGCCGAGGTCGGCCACATAGTGGTGATACACGGCGTGCGGGGCGAGACCGAGCCACGCGCCCACCACCAGCATCGGTGCCATGCAGGCCACCAGGCAGATCGCCTGCACGCGCGCGCTGGAACGGCGCGGCAGCGGGTCGACCCCGAGCAGCGGCGCCCACATGAGCAGCGCCGCCACCAGATACGCGGCATGCTCGGCCTCGTGGACGGTGTCGTTGGCCAGGGCCAGCCCATACACGGCGGGCAGGTGGGTCACCAGCAGCACCGCTGAGAACACGGTCACCGAGCCCACCGGACTGGTCAGCCACGCCAGCGGCCGCGAGTGCAGCCAGCCGGCCAGCGTGCGCCGCCCCCCGCGGCCCAGCGCGAACAGCGCCAGGCGAATCGGCGCGCCGGCGGCCAGGAGCGGCGCCACCACCACCCACATCACCATGTGCTCGAGCATGTGCGCCGACAGCCGCAGGTCGGCCTGGGTGCCGATCCCGGAGTAGAGATCGATGACCAGCAGGGCCAGGCCCGAGCCGAAGCAGGCGGTCCGCCGCCGCGGCCAGCGGCGGTGGCGGCGGTCGCGGCGGCTGCCGATCGCCGCCGCGGACGCATACACCCCGGCGACGGCGACGCACAGGACGAGGAAGGCGATCCCGGCCGAGCCGTCCAGGCTCCAGTCAAATGCCAGCGCCCGCAGGGTCATGTGCGGCCTACTGGAAGATCTCCGTCGTGCAGTCCCCGCCGGGCAGATGGATCTCGTGCGGGCGCGCGCCGTCGGCCTGCTCGTGGAAGTCCACGAAGAAGTCCGGATCCAGGGCGTAGGTCCCGTCGGCCTGACGGTCGAGCTTGGTCAGCCAGCCCTCCAAGCCCGGATAGAACTGGTTGTCCCAGCTCGAGTACAGCGAGTTGGACACGTAGACCCGGTCGCCGTCCAGCGAGTTCTGGAGCATCTGCGGGCCGCCGTTGAGCGCGCCGGACGCCTGGGGGTGACCGCCGTCGCGGCCCAGCAGGCCGCCCAGCCACACCTGCGATCGCAGCTGCGGGTTGGCGGGGTCTGAGACGTCGTAGTGGCGCAGGTCGCCGTGCAGCCAGTTGGAGAAGAACAGGTCCTTGTCGTCGAGCGAGAGCACCAGATCGGTGATGAGCCCGGGCACGCCGCCCGGCAGCGGCCACCCCTCGAGCTCCTCGTTGGCGACGTCGATCACCGTGTTCGTCTTCCAGCTGCCGTTGCGTTCAAACCGGATGATGTTGCTCGACAGCGTGGCCCCCACGAAGCCCTGGGCGGAGTCCGGGTCGTGCTGCCAGCGGATCTCCAGCGGGATCCAGCCCTCGTCGCCGAGGTCGATGGTCTGGACCTTCTTGCGGGTCTCCAGGTCCCAGAAGTGCAGCTTGCGCCCGTACTTGCCTTCGCCCACGTCGGCCGGGTCAAAGCCGCCCTGGAAGGTGTTGGGGGCGCCCCACTCGCTGGAGACCAGCGTGTTCTGGCGCGGCTGGTACCAGAAGTCGTACATGAACTGCACGTCACCGGCGTCGCGTTCCCAGCGCTCGACCACGGAGAAGTCGCGGGCGTCGAGCACCGCGAAGCCGCCGGGCGAGTTGCCGTCGGCATCGCCGAGCATCGAGATCGTCACGATGTCGCCGGGCATGCAGTGCACGGTGTGCGGAGCGCTCAGGCCCAGTTTCTCCTTGATCTCCTCGCCCTCGATGACGTTCTTGATCGTGGGCTTGCGCGGGTCGGAGATGTCGAGCAGATGGATGCGAGAGGACCGGAAGCCCGGGACGATGAGCGTGTCGCGGGCGAGCTGCGAATGGCACGCCGAGGAGCACGCGTTCCAGCCGAAGTGGTGCAGCTCGTCGCCCACATTGGGCATGTCGGTGCGGTGCACGATCTTGCCGTAGTCGGCCGAG
>DASXCN010000517.1:0-4253 GCA_036491155.1 Solirubrobacteraceae bacterium
GGCCTGTGCCCAGGCGAGGTAGGCCTCGGCGGTCACCAGCTCGGCCTTGAGCCTGTCGATGCGGCGCACGAAGCCCCCGAGCAACGTGTTGGGGCGCCCGCCGAAGTCGTGGTGGCGCAGCGACAGCTCGTCGATGCGCTCCACCAGCATGGCCAGCCGGTCACCCGCCGTCAGCACCGCATCGAACGGATCCGCGCCGGCGCCCGCCGCGCGCAGGACCAGGCCGGCGAGCTGCGCCGGGCTGAGGATGTAGAGCTCGTCATAGCCGCGCGGGAGCCGGGTTTCGATCCGGGCACGCAGCGCGGCGGCGCGTGCCTCGGTCGGGACCAGCAGCCCGATGCGCTCAGGGGCACAGCCCTCCGCCACCAGCCAGCGAAACCGCGCCTGGACCGCGCGGGTCTTGCCCGTGCCGGCGGCGCCGAGGATGACCAGGCGCGCGTCGTCATGGGTCGCGGCGTCGCGCTGGGCGGCGGTGAGCTCGTCGAGCGGGCGGTCGGCGGAGGCGCCCTCGGTGAGCAGGCTCAAGGCCTCGGCGGACCTGTCGCGTGCGTTCTCCTGGCTCACCGTCTGACAGCATAGGTTGCAGGATGGGCACAACCAGCACGGCACTTCACGCGGATTGGCTGGGGCTATGCCAGCGCTCGGTACAGGGTCTGGCCGAGGTCCTGGCCGCCACCCCCACGACGATCGAGCGCGCTCGCGAGACGGGCACGCGGGGCAGCGGCGGCGATCGCACGCTCGAGATCGACAGCGCCGCCGAGGTCGTGGTCTTCGACCAGCTGCAGGCGCTATATGACCAGGGTCACCGCTTCTCGGCGATCAGCGAGGAGCGGGGCGAGGTGGACTTCGGCGGGGGCGGCGTGCACGTGATCATCGATCCCATCGACGGCTCGCTGAACGCCAAGCGCGACGCCTGCCACTACGCGCTCTCGGTGGCCGTCGCCGACGGCGAGACGATGGCCGACGTCGCCTTCGCCTTCGTCCATGACTTCGGGGCCCGTGAGCAGTGGTGGGCGCGGCGGGGCGAGGGCGCGTGGCGCGACGGGGTGCCGCTGGACCCCGCGCTGCCCGAGCACCGCTCGCGCGACGGGCGCCTGGAGCTGCTGGGGATCGAGTCCTCAGACCCACAGTGGGTGGCGGCCGTGATCGAGCCGCTCACCGCGGCCACCCGGCGGCTCCGCGCATTGGGGACGATCGCCTCCACCCTGTGCCAGGTCGCCGCCGCGCGCTTTGACGCGATGGTCACGCTGCAGCGCTGCCGCGGCGTCGACGCCGCCGCCGGACAGCTCATCGTGCGCGAGGCCGGCGGCTTCATCAACTTCGCCGACCTCGGCGACCCGCTCGGGGCGCCGCTGGACGCCACCCCCAGCTCACGGCTGATCGCGGCGCGCTCAGAGCAGACGCTGCGCGACCTGGAGGCGATTCGCCGCCCATGACCGTCATCGACTGGATCCTGGCCGAGAAGATCGCCGGCTACCTGGCCGGCGCCGGCGACGCCGCCACCCCGGGGGCGGACCTCCCCGCGCTGGCCGTCGAGTCCGAGCGGCGCGTGACCGCCTACACGGGGCTGGCGCCCACGCGCCCGCTGCCGCCGCCCGAGGGCATCGGCCGGCGCGAGTGGGTGCAGACGAACATCAAGGCGATGCGCAGCCTGCTTGACCCGGTGCTGGACCGCGCCGGCGAGGGCCTGGGGCCGCTCAAGCCAGCGGCCCAGCTCGCGCTCGGCGTCGTGGTCACCACCGAGGTCGGCGTGGTCCTCGGGTACCTGGCCCAGCGCGTGCTGGGGCAGTACGAGCTCGTCCTGCTCGATGAGGCCGAGGCGGCGGCCCCGCCGCGGCTGCTGTTCGTGATGCCCAACCTGGGCCAGGCGGTGCGGTCCTTCGGGGCCCAGGAGGACGAGTTCATGACCTGGGTGGCGCTGCACGAGGTCACCCACGCCGTCCAGTTCGCGGGTGTCCCGTGGCTGCACGGCCACGTCGCCGGCCTCGTCCGGGAGCTGCTGCGCAGCGCCGAGCTGCGCATGGAGGCCGAGCGCAAGCTGCGGATGCCGAGCTGGGCTCAGGTCCGGCGGACCTTCGACTCGCTGCGCCAGGGCGACCTCGTCTCGATTCTCACCAGCGATGTGGAGCGCGCCACGCTGGACCAGGTCCAGGCGGTGATGGCAGTCATCGAGGGCCACGCCGAGCACGTGATGGACGCCGTGGCACCCGACCTTCTTCCCTCGCTGCCCGCGCTCCGCTCCGCGCTGGACCGCCGGCGCCAGTCGCAGTCGGGCCTCTCGCGCATCCTGGCCAAGCTGCTGGGGCTCGAGCTCAAGCTGCGCCAGTACGAGCAGGGCAAGTACTTCTGTGATGCGATCGTCCGCGCCGCGGGCACCGAGGCGCTGACACGGGTCTTCTCGGGACCCGAGGCACTGCCCAGCCTCGCCGAGCTGACCGACCCCAGCCGCTGGCTGCGCCGCGTCGGCTTCCACCAGCAGCTCCCTCAGAGCTCGAGCGCCTGATCTGCTACAAGTAAACTTATAAGTTTACTTGTGTGATGGTGCCGGGCGTCCGCTGGTTGACATCTCTTCCTACGGATGTGTAACCCGCTCGCTATGGTGGTTTACAAACATGTGTTCGATCAACGCAAGCGAACGAGCTACGATCTTCACGACGACGGAAGAGAGCACAGAAACCCATGGCAGAGACTTCAAACACCAGCGGCCAGAAGGCCGCAGCCACGCGGAAGCGCAACGAGACACGCCGCGCCGCCTCCGCGACGCGCGCTAACGCCGCGCGCACCGTGAGCAGCGCCAAGACGACCGCCAGCCGCACCAGTTCGGCCACC
The DNA here is from genome assembly GCA_036491155.1 of Solirubrobacteraceae bacterium. Taxonomy (GTDB): domain Bacteria; phylum Actinomycetota; class Thermoleophilia; order Solirubrobacterales; family Solirubrobacteraceae; genus Palsa-465. Next base: position 2,830 of record DASXCN010000517.1, read on the forward strand.
AAGGGCAACGCCCGCCGGACGACGAACACCGCCCGGTCGACCGCCTCAAGCGCCTCCAGCGCCACCGCCGCCGAGTCGCGTCTGCGCGTGACCCAGGTGCAGCAGATCGCCGAGCGCGCAGTCCTCGTGCCGGTCGGCGCCAGCCTGCTGGCCCGCGAGAACCTCGTCTCGACGGTCAAGGGCCTGGCCACCCGCTACCGGACCCGGGCCTCGGTCGAGCGCGAGCTCAAGCGCTACGAGCGCCGCGGGGCCAGCGCCCGCAACCGGTTCGAGCGCCAGGTGCGCCGGACCCGGACCAAGTTCGAGCGCGAGCTGCGCCAGCGGCGCAAGGGCGTCGAGAAGACGGTCAAGCAGAACCGTCGCCGCGTCGAGCGCGACCTGAAGACCGTCCGCCGCGACCTAGAGAAGCAGTCGGGCGTGGTCGGCGCGCGCGTCGAGAAGCTCGTCACCGAGGCGCAGGAGCGCCTGACCTCGGTCTCGTAGCCCTGATCCCTTCCCCCGCCGGGCGCCGAGGAGAGCGCCCGGGACGGGAGAGGTTCGCCGGCCTCATAACCTCGCCGGCGAACGCAGCACCCTCTCCTCCCTCAACCGCCGGGGCGTCACGGAAGTGGCGCCCCGTCGGTCTTTAAATCGGGTCGTCGGGTCGACCGCAGGGCTCCCGTGTGTTACGTTTCCGCGCTCGACTGGGTGGTACGCAGGAGGAGGAGGCCATGACGGCTGTCGGGAGACGGGCCGGGTGGACGGTGTTGGCCGCGTTGCTGGCGGCCGCCCTGATCGGCGGCATCCGCACGGCACCGGCATCGGCCGAGGCGCCGCCGCCGCTCACTGTGCTCCTGGAGTTCGACGGCACCGGGACGTTCTCGGCGACCAACGGGGTCGGGACCGACACCCCGGAGCACACCGACGTCGCGCTCAAGTGGAGTACGACCTATGTCGGCAAGGTGCAGTCCGACGGCTCGATCACGTTCCAGGCGACGGGACCCGGCCCGGGCGGGGAGGTCTTCCAGACGACGGCTCCGGCCCCGGGCACCTATCACTTCACGAGCATGGGCCTGACCACCGCCGACTGCGCCGGCACGCTCCCGGCGGCCCCTGAGGCGCCGGTGCCGGAGGCGAGCGCGGCCGCCGGCACGCTCACCGTGCAATCGATCACCTCCGTTGACCAGAACAACCAGACCGGGCAGGTCAGCTGCCAGGGCACGGACATGTTGGGAAACTCCGTCGACCTGAGCGCTGACGCAGCCAACCTGTCCGGCGTGTTCGAGCCGTCGCTGCCCGACGTCCTGAGCGCGCGGATCTCACTGCCGCCCGACGCGCTGAAGAGCAACACGTTCACGAAGGCCGTCAGCAATGCCGACGCCGTGGCGCAGCTGCCCAGCTCGTGCGCGGACCAGTTCGGGGAGCCTGAGGGACAGTGCCCAATG
>DASXCN010000518.1:0-16509 GCA_036491155.1 Solirubrobacteraceae bacterium
CTCGCGCTCGCGCTGCTCATCGCCGGCGTCGGCTTCCTCAACGCCGCCGATGCGGGCTGGGCGCACTTCATCGGCGTCTTCGCCCTGTTCGGCTTCATCATCATCGGCTTCGCCGCGATCGTCCCCCGGGCGCTGGCCGACGACAGCGACGTCGACGACCAGCTGGGGACGGGGGCGCGCGGGGCCTAGGCCCGCATTGGCAGGTCTCGGGCGCCGGCAGCCCTGGACGGACGTCTACATCCCCGGGCGTACGCGCAGATACATCCGTCGAGTCCATTGCGGCCGACAATCTCGCCCTGTACCCTCCATTGCGTGGAAAAGCGGGCAAATCTGAGGGCATCGGACGCGGACCGCGATCAGGTGGTCTCCCGGCTGCACAAGGCCGCCACCGAGGGCCGGATCGCCGCCGAGGAACTGGAGCACCGTGTAGGCGCCGCGCTGAAGGCGCGCACGTACGGAGATCTCGAGCAGACCGTCTCTGACCTGCCGGGGCCCCGCCCCCGTCAGCGGCGCGAGCCGGCGCGGCGCACGCCCGTGGGCTGGGCGGTGGCGGCGGTGCGCGCCAACCCGATGCTGATCCTCTTTGCCATCCCCGTGGTGGCGGTCACGCTGGCCATGATGCTGGCGGCGGCGATCATCTGGATGGTGCTGATGGTGGTCGTCATGGTGCTGGGCGGCGGCCGGCGCGGGCCTAGGGGGCCGCGCGGTCCCTGGATTTACACGCGCCGCGGGCGCGCCTTCGGGCCGCCGAGAACCGGCACGCACCCACCCTCGCGCAGCTACTGGGCCTGACGGTCGATTCCCCGGCCGGCCGGTCAGCCGGCGCGGCGTAGGCGCCACACGACGCCGTCCATCTCAAACGGCGCCCCGTTGACCGTGTGGCGGTGCACGTAGCGCCGCCGCTCGAGCTCCCGGGCGTCGACCCCGGTCCCCGACCGCCCCAGGCCGGCCGCCCAGACCTCGGCCGTCACCGCATCGGCGAGGCCGCGATGGGGGTCGTGCATGTACACGACCAGCGCGTCGGGCGCGAGCAGGTCTGCGGCCGCGACGAGCACCTCGGGCGGCAGCTCGGACTCCTGCGTGCCCACCGGGGCCACGCAGCTGAGGGCGTTCGCGCGCAGGGCTCTGACCGCCGCGCGCTGGGCGTCGGTGAGGGCGAGGAGGTCGAGCGTCAGGTACTCGTCGTAGAGCCCGGGGCGGTCGCGCAGCGCCGCGGCGCGGGCGGCGGGCACGATGTCGGTCCCCAGCACCGGCCGCAGCCCCACCGCCGCCAGCGCCTCCCCCGAGACGCCGTTGCCCGCGGCGATGTCGAGCACCCGCACGTCGCCGCGGGCCCAGCCCGCCGCGTCGACCGCATGCGCCAGCATGCCCGCCAGCTCGGCCGGCGAGCGGCAGCCCAGCCGCTCCTGGACGATCTGCTCGTAGACCCCCGGCAGCGCGTAGAGCCGGTCATAGTCGTGCAGGCGCAGCTCCTCGGTGCGGCCGTCGTCGTGGCGCACGCGGATGACCTCCCGGCCGATCTCGGGGTCGTCCTGCTCGGCCAGCTCGGCGGTGAAGGAAGCCATGCCGGCCGCGCGCGCTTAGCTCTTGTCCCCGAGCTCCAGCACGGCCAGGAAGGCCTCCTGGGGCACCTCGATGCGGCCCACCTGCTTCATCCGCTGCTTGCCCTTCTTCTGGGCCTCGAGCAGCTTGCGCTTGCGGCTGATGTCGCCGCCGTAACACTTGGCGATGACGTCCTTGCGGTAGGCCTTGATCGTCTCGCGGGCGACGATGCGGCTGCCGATCGCCGCCTGGATGGGGACGTCGTACTGCTGGCGGGGGATCTTCTCGCGCAGCTTCTCGGTGAGCGTGCGCCCCGCAGCCTGCGCCTTGGAGCGGTGCACCAGCATCGACAGGGCGTCGATCGGGTCGCCGGCCAAGAGGATGTCGAGCTTGACCAGATCGGAATCGCGCAGCCCGATGAGGTCATAGTCCAGCGACGCGTAACCGCGGGTGCGCGACTTGAGCTGGTCGAAGAAGTCCAGAACGATCTCGGCCAGCGGTAGGTCATAGGTGAGCTGCACGCGCTCGGCCGAGAGGTAGTGCATGCCGGCGTGATCGCCCCGGCGCTCCTGGCAGAGCTCCATGATCTGGCCCACGAACTCCTTGGGGCTGAGGATGGAGGCGCGGATGAACGGCTCGCGGACCTCGGCGACGTGCGCCGGATCCGGGAAGTCGTTGGGGCTGTGGATGGGGAGCACGCTGCCGTCGGTGAGGGTGACCTCGTACTCCACGCTGGGCATGGTGGTGAGCAGCTCGAGGTCGTACTCGCGCTCCAGGCGCTCGCGCACGATATCCATGTGCAGCAGGCCGAGGAAGCCGCAGCGAAAGCCGAAGCCCAGCGCCTCGGAGGTCTCTGGCTCCCAGCTGAGCGCCGCGTCGTTGAGCGTCAGCTTCTCCAGGGCGTCGCGCAGGTCGGGGTAGTCGTCTGACTCGATGGGGAACAGGCCGCAGAACACCATCGGCTTGACCTCGCGATAGCCGGGCAGCGCCTCGGTGGCCCCGCCGTGCTTGGTCGTGAGGGTGTCGCCGACCCGCAGGACGCTGACATCCTTGATGCCGGTGATGAGAAAGCCCACCTCGCCCGCATGCAACGCCTTGGCCGGCGTCATCTGCGGGGTGAAGAAGCCGATGTCGTCGATCTCGGCCTCGGTCCCGGCCTGCATGGCGCGGATCGCCTCGCCCTTGGTGAAGGTGCCGTCCACGACCCGGATGTAGGCGATCACGCCGCGGTACTGGTCGAACTCCGAGTCGAAGATGAGCGCCCGCGGCGGCGCGTCGGGGTCGCCGTCGGGCGGCGGCACGCGAGCGATGAGCTCGTCGAGGACGTCGGTGATGCCCTCCCCCGTCTTGGCGCTGATCCGCCGCACCTGATCCGCGGGCTCGCCGAGCAGGTCGGCCACCTCCTCGGCGACGCGCTCGGGCTCGGCGCCCGGCAGGTCCACCTTGTTCAGGCAGGGGATCAGCTCCAGGCCGGACTCCACCGCCAGGTAGGTGTTGGCCACCGTCTGGGCCTCGACGCCCTGCGACGCGTCGACGACGAGCAGCGCGCCCTCGCACGCCGCCAGCGACCGCGACACCTCGTAGGTGAAATCGACATGGCCGGGGGTGTCGATGAGCTGCAGCTGGTACGTCTGGCCGTCATGGGCCGACTCGTAGAACACGCGCACGGCCTGGGCCTTGATCGTGATGCCGCGCTCACGCTCCAGATCCATCGAATCCAGCAACTGGGCGCGCATCGACCGTGGGTCGACGGTGTGGGTCAGCTCCAGGATGCGGTCGGCCAGCGTCGACTTCCCATGGTCGATGTGGGCGATGATCGAGAAGTTGCGGATGTGAGCCTGGTCAGCCACTGTCGTACTGAAGGGTACGAAGCGCCGGACTATCGCCCGGGCAGCCGGCTCACGACGAGCTGCTGCACCTGGCGCGCCTCGGGAACGCGCATCAGGAGCACGAGCCGGGCGTAGAGCACGCCGGCCAGGGCGAACCCCATCCCGAGCGACACGATCTGCGCAATCAGCGCGACGCCGAGGAGCGCATCCAGCCCCTTCCACACGAAGTAGCCCAGCGCGGTGGAGACCGCGGCGGCCACGCAGATCCGAACGGTGATCATCGTCGTCTGCGCCATCTCGAGGTGGCCATTGAAGCCAATCCGCAGCCGCCGCAGCTGGAGCCCGGCCATCACGATGTTCGCTGCGACGGTGCCGAGCACGAGTCCGGCGATCCCAAACGGCTTGTACAGCGCGACCGACACGATGATGTCGACGACGACGTTGATCGCCGCCAGCTTGGTGGGGATCCACGGCCGCTGGAGCGCGAAGAACGTCCGGCTGAGCAGCAGGTTGACGCCGGCGAACGGCAAGCTGAAGGCAAACCAGAACAACGCCTCGGAGACGTAATGCGTCGATAGCGGCCCGAACGAGCCGTGCTGGTAGACGAGGCGGACGATCGGAGTCGCGAGCGCGGCCATGAGCGCCGCCGACGGGATGAGCATGAGGTTGATCTGCCGCAGCCCGTTACCGAGCGTGCGCCGCATCCCGCCCGCGTTGCCTGCCGACGCCATCCGGCTCAACGTCGGGAACAGAACGGTGGCGACGGCGACGCTGAAGATCCCCTGGGGCAGCATGTAGAGCCTGAACGCGTCGTTGATGGCAGCCGGGGCGTAGCTGCCGACCAGCGCCCCGAAGCCGGCGTTGATGAAGATGTCCAGATTGATGATCCCGACGGTCAAGGTCACCGGGAGGAAGAGGATCAGCACCTGATGCACCCGGGTGTCGCGCCAGTCGAACGCGAACGACAACGTGTACTCGACGCGCCGCAGGGCCCAGGCGATCATCAGGAACTGGACGATCGTCGCGACCAGCCACGCGATCGCATAGGCGTAGACGCTGTCCTCGCGGTTGTTGAAGCGCCCGTGCAGGACCACCAGGAGGACGACGATCACGATGTTCCAGACGGCGGGAGCGAGCGCCGGGATCGAGAACTCGTCGTAGGACTGCAGGATCGCGACGAAAAGGCCGGTGAGGCTGAGCAGTAACACGACGGGGAACAGGACGCGTGACAGCCCCGTGGCCAGCGCGGTGGGAATGTTGGACCCGGTGAACAGCGGCATCACGATGCCCGCGATCCCCATGTAGACAAGCGTCAGCGCGCCGAGCGAGAGCAGAATGAGCCAGAACAGCGACGAGGCGAGGCGGAAGGCCTCGCGCTTGCGCCCGGCCTGCAGCAACTCGGTGAAGATCGGCACAAACGCAGCGCCGAGAGCCGCCTGCGAGAACAGGTTGGAGAAGAGGTTCGGGATCTGCGACGCGATCTGGAACGCCGAGATCGACCCGCTCGTGCCGAAGAAGCTTGCCTGTACGACCTCGCGGGCGAGACCCGCGATGCGCGACAGCGCGGTGGCCAGCGCGAAGATGGCGCTGCTCACCGCCAGCCGACGGCGTCCCGGCGACTGCGATGGAGGGTCGCTCGGTGGGGTCGGTGGCGGCGGACCGGGCGGGCCCGGGGGCCCGATGCGTGTGCTGTCCACGGTCACGAGCGCGCTATAGTACGCGCCGTCGCCGCGGTTACCCGTGCGCCTTTTGTCATGGCCAACATCCACTCACAGAAGAAGAGGATCCTGCGCGCAGAGCGTGAGCGACTGGAGAACCGCCGCTACACCTCCACGATCAAGACCTACTTCCGTCGCCTCGAGGCGGCCATCGCCGACGGTCAGAATGACGTCGTCGAGGCCGAGCATCGCACGCTGGTCAAGACGATCGACAAGGCCGTCAAGCGAGGGGCGCTCCACCGCAACAACGGCGCCCGCAAGAAGTCTCGCGCGGCTCGGCTGCGGCACGGCGCGTAGCCGGCGGGCGGCACCTAGACCCCCGCACTCCTGTCTGCCCAACCCGACCGAATCAGCTTCGAACTGGAGCGCATCGACGCCTCCACCGAGGGGCGTGTCGAGGTGGCGGGTCGGTGGTTCGGCGTGCGCGGCCGGCGCTTCGTCCGCCCGACGCTGACGCTGATCCACAAGGGCGCGGCGGTCCGCGCGCTCGCAGACCTCGAGCACAAGCCGTGGGCCGCCGAGGACGGTGAGGTCTGGACGGCCGCCTTCGCCCTGAACGAGAGCCTCGACGGAGCGCGCGAGATCGAGCTCTCGGTGGCGCCCGACATCATCGTGGAGCTGCGGCCGAAGGGCAAGAAGCTGGCCCGGCCCGGTGACTCGCTGACCGCCGGCGCCGCGGCGCGCGCGCCGCGCTTCAAAGGCGAGAGCATCGTGCCGGTCCCGGTGGCCGCCGACGGCGCGCCCGACCCCGAGGCGAAGCCCGCTCGCCCGCCGCGCCGTCGCGTCTCCCCCTCGGCCGAGCTGGAGCGCCTGGGCGCGCGCCTGGCCTCGGCCAACCACGCCCTCGGACAGGAGCGCGAGCGCCGCGCGGCGCTGGCCAAGAGCCTGGAGGACGAGCGCACGACAAATCGCGAACTGCGCACCGAGCTGGGGCGCGCTCATTCCGAGCTCGAGGTGGCGGGGGCAGCGCGCGCGGAGGCGGTGGCCGTGGAGGCCGAGCTGGAGGAAGCCCGCGGACAGCTGCGCGAGGTCCAGCGCGGCCACCAGGCCGACACCGAGGCGCTCAGCCGCCGTCATGAGGACGCCACGCAGGCGTTCTCCCGCGAGCATGAGCAGCTGACGCAGGCACATGGCGACCTCGAGGACGAGCTGCGCCGGCAGACCGAGGCGCTCGAGTCCACGCGTGAGGCGCTGGCCGCCGAGCGTGCCGAGTCGGGCCGCCTGCGCAACCGCTTCGCCCAGCTCCAGGAGACCGGGCGCCACGGTGGCTCCGCCGAGACCGCCGAGACCGCCAAGACCGGCGCGGACGGCGCTCCGGCCGAGCCGCGCGTGTCGCGCCGGGCGACGTCGCGGGCGGCCGGTCAGTCGCGCGCCGGCGCGTCGCGGGAGAGCGTCCAGCGCGACACCCCGGAGCAGGAGACCTCCAAACGCGACACCCCGGAGCAGGAGACCTCCAAGCGCGCCACCTCCGAGCGCGCCACCTCCAAGCGCGCCACCTCCAAGCGCGCCACCTCCGAGCGCGCCACCTCCGAGCGCGAGGCGTCCGGGCGCGGGGCGTCCGAGCGCGAGACCTCGCGCCGCGCCCCTCGGCGCCGCCAGGCCCGAAAGCGAGAGCCCGATCCGACCGAGACCCAGCGCTTTGACGTGCTGGGGTTGCAGGACGAGCTCGAGCTGGCCGCTCCCCCATCGCCGTCGCGAAGCGCATCGCGGCGCGCGGGCCAGCCGCCGCCGGACCCGCCCGGGTGGACGCCGCCGGTAGCCGACCGGCTGCGGCCGCTCAACCCGTCGCTGCGCCACCGGACCTGGTGGTTCGGGCGCCTGCTGGCGTTGATCGTTCTGTGCGGCGTGATCGCGGCCGTGTACGTCGTGCTGCACTCGACGGTGCTGCACTAGCGCGCGGCACCCGAGGACCGGGTCAGTCGTCGTCGTCGGTGCCGGCCAGGCGGCCGATGGCGATGAGCGCCGCGGTGTCCTCCCCCCGGACGCGGCCCCCACCCACCCCACCGCCGCGCGACGCGAGCTCGAGGTCGGCGATCTCGCAGACGGCCTGCTCCAGCCGCTCGGCGCCGCTCCGGCGCGCGTCGGCGATGAGGCGGTCCGCGGCGCGGGAGGGCATCCGCAGCCGTCGCTTGACCTGGGCCGGCGGCTCGCCGGCGTCGAGCGCGGCGGCGACCTCGTGCGCCGTCCGCACTCGCTGCGAGATCCAGTAGAGCAGCCCGGGCAGGCGCTCGCCCTGCAGGCGCAGCGTCAGGTAGGCGGTGACGGCGGTGCGGGCATCACCGGCGACCACGGCATCGGCCACGGTCCACGCCCGGCGCTCCGCCGAGGATGCGGTCAGCCGCTCCACGGCCTCGGCGTCGAGCGGCTCCGCCGCGGGGCGTCCGTCGGTCTCGTCGGCGCCCAGGGCCAGCTTCTCGAGCTCGCGCAACAGGCGCTGCTGGCGATCTCCGACGTGACGGACGAGCGCGCGAGCGCCGTCGGGCTCGAGCTCCAGGCCCAGCTCACCGGCGCGCGCGGCAGCCCACTTGGGCAGCTCCCAGGGCTTGACGCTGTCCTCGGTGGCGATGTCGCCGCCAGCGTCGTGCACCGCGGCATGGAGGCGGTCCGGCGCCTTGTTGCGGCTCTCCTCGCGGGCGAAGAACGCGATCGTCGTCTCCGGCGGCATGGCGCCCAGCGAGGCGGCCAGCGTGTCGAGCTCCTTGTCCTTCCAGCGCTCCACGCCGTCGACGATGATGAAGCGCCGACCGAGGGTCAGCGTCATCGCGTCCAGCGCGAGCGCAGCACGCTCGGGCGTCGCCTCATCGCCTTCGAGCAGCTCAACGCCCTCGGCGCCGCTGATCGACTCAGCCAACGCGCGCAGACGCGCACGGCGCTCGGCGAGGCGACCGTGGTCGTCGCCGTGGATGAGGTAGACGGGCTTGAAGCTCGGGGTCACCGGACCGTCGAGTCTACGTGGGGGCCAGGCGGCTCAGGCGGCCTCGGCGTCGGCGGCCAGCTCCAGCGCGCGGGCCACCGCGGCGGCCGGAGTGTCCGCGAGCTCGATGCCCTCGATCGGCCACGTGTCGTAGCCGACGACGCCGATGCGCGCATTGAGCGCCAGCCCGATCTCCGACAGCGTCCCGTAGGCGCCGCCCACGGCGATGACCGCGTCGGCGGTGTGCACCACCAGGGCGTTGCGCACGTCGCCCAGCCCCGTGGGCAGTGCGATCTGCACCCACTCGTTGGCTTCGCGGCGGTCGGCGCCCGGAAGGATCCCGATCACGGTCCCACCGGCCTGGTGCGCTCCGCGGCTCGCCGCCTCCATCACGCCGCCGCGCCCCCCGGTGATGACGATGCAGCCAGCCGCCCCGAGGCCGCGGCCGACGTCCTCGGCGGCCTGCTCCTGCTCAGGCGTGGGCTGAGAGGCGCCGATGACCGCGATATACGGGCCGGCTGCCATCGCCTCGTCGCCCGCTCAGACCCGGACGACGATGTTGACGAGCTTGTCGGGCACGACGATCACCTTGACCACCTGATGGCCGTTGAGGTGGGCCTGCACTCCGCGTGCCGCCATGGCGAGCGTCTCGAGCTGCTCACGCGGAGCGCCGGTGGGGGCCTCGACGCGGTCGCGGACCTTTCCGTTGACCTGGCAGACGAGCATGAAGGTCGGCTTGACCAACATGTCGGGGTCGGCGCTGGGCCACGGCTCCTCCCACACCCGGCGGCCGGTGAGCAGCCCATAGACCTCGGAGCCCAGATGGGGGGCGAACGGGAACACCACCGAGGCGGCGGTGGCCACAGCGAAGCGGCGTGCCGCCACGTCGGCGTCGGTGTGGCGGTAGATCTCGTTGACCAGCTCCATCACGGCGGCGATTGCGGTGTTGAACGAGTAGCGGCCGCCGATGTCGCCGGTGACCTTGTCGATGGCCCAGTTGGCCTTGCGCACGAGCTCGAGCGCGGCGCCCTCGGGCTTGGCGGGCTGCTCGGCGGGGCCGGGGCCGCCGGCCTGCGCCAGCTCGTCGCCGACGCGCCACAAACGGGCCAGGAAGCGGTAGACGCCCTCGACCCCGGTGTCTGACCACGGGGCATCCTGGTCGAGCGGGCCCATGAAGAGCACGTAGCAGCGGGCGGCGTCGGCCCCGAAGCGCTCCACGATCTGGCTGGGCGCCACCACGTTGCCCTTCGAGGAGGACATCTTGTTGCCGTCGGCGCCGAGGATCATGCCCTGGGTGAACAGTGCCTGGAATGGTTCCTGGATGTCCACCAGCTCCATGTCGGCCAGCGCCTTGACGAAGAAGCGGCTGTAGAGCAGATGCAGGATGGCGTGCTCCACCCCGCCGATGTAGCGGTCCACCGGCATCCACGAGGCCAGCACCGCCCGGTCCCACGGTGCGGTGTCGTTGCGCGCGTCGCAGTAGCGCAGGTAGTACCAACTGGAGTCAACGAAGGTGTCCATCGTGTCGGTCTCGCGGCGCGCCGGACCGCCACAGCGCGGGCAGGGGGTGTTCACCCATTCCTCGGCCGCCGCCAGCGGTGACTTGCCCCGCGGCTGGTAGTCCTCGATCTCGGGCAGCCTCACCGGCAGGTCGGCTTCGGGCACCGGGACCATCCCGCACTCGCCGCAGTAGACGATCGGGATCGGGCAGCCCCAGTAGCGCTGGCGTGAGATGAGCCAGTCGCGCAGTCGGTAGTTGACCGAGGCATGGCCACGACCCTGAGACTCCAGGCGGGCCACGATGGCGTCGCGCCCGGCCACCGCGTCCATACCGCTGAACTCGCCGGAGTTGATGAGCCGCTCGTCCTCGGTGTGGGCGGTGAAGGCCTGCTCGGAGATGTCGGGATCGTCGATGTCGGCCGGAGCGACGACGGGCCGGATGGGCAGGTGAAATGCGGTGGCGAACTCGTAGTCGCGCTGGTCGTGGGCGGGGACGCCCATCACCGCGCCGGTCCCGTACTCCATGAGGACGTAGTCGGCCACGAACATGGGCAACTGCTCGCCGTTGACGGGGTTGGTGACCGTGCGGCCCAGGGGCACGCCGGTCTTGGGCTTGTCGGCGGCGCCGCGAGTGTCGGCTGACTCGGTGAGCGCCCGGTTGACGTACTCGCGAACGGCGTCCTCGCGCCCCGTCCCGTCGGCCAGCCTGAATACGTCCGGATGCTCGGGCGCCATCACGAAGAAGGTGGCGCCGAACAGTGTGTCCGGGCGCGTGGTGAAAACCGTGTAGTCGGTGTCGAGCGCGTCGCAGCGGAAGGTGACCTCGGCTCCCTCGGAGCGACCGATCCAGTTGCGCTGCATCACCTTGACGTGCTCTGGCCAGTCGATCGTGTCCAGGTCGCGCAGGAGCCGGTCGGCGTAGTCGGTGATGCGGAAGAACCACTGCTCGAGCTGGCGCAGCTCGACCTCGTGCCCGCACCGCTCGCAGCGGCCGTCGATCACCTGCTCGTTGGCGAGCACCGTCTGGTCGAACGGGCACCACTTGACCGCGGCCTCCTTGCGGTAGGCCAGGCCACGCTCGTAGAGCTTGAGGAAGATCCACTGAGTCCAGCGGTAATAGCTGGGCTCGTGGGTGCCCAGCTCCCGGGACCAGTCGATCGAGATCCCCCACCGGTGAAACCAGTGCCGGTAGGCGGCGATCGACTTGTCGGTGGCCACACGCGGGTGCACGCCGGTCTTGATCGCGTTGTTCTCGGCCGGGAGGCCGAACGCGTCATAGCCCATGGGGTGCAGGACGCGGTGGCCGGTCCGGCGGCTGTAGTGGGCGATCGCGTCGCCCAGGGCGTAGTTCTTAAGGTGACCGACGTGGGGCTCGCCGCTGGGGTACGGGAGCATCTCCAGCACGTACGCGGTGCCGCCGGGGTGCTCAGGGTCGTTGGCGACCTCCCACGTGTGCTCGCTCTCCCATAGCTGCTGCCACTTGGGTTCGATCTCGGCGGGGGTGTAACGACGCTCGGCCATCGGTGACGCGGAGGTTACTTCGCGTCCCAGGATCGACGCTCAGTCGCGGGCCAGCAGGCGGGCCAGGACGGCGGCCGCCGCGACGTCGACCACGATCCACGTCGCCGAGGTCCCATGAGCCGCCGACGCTGTGCCCAGCGGCAGGACGACCAGCGCGGCGGCCACGGCGGGCCACAGGAGCAGCCAGCCGACGAGCACGGCCCCGCCGCCGGAGGGATCAGACGACATGGCGGTCATCAGCATCTCCTGCGGGATGCGGCCGCCCCGTCGTGCCGAAAGCGCTGCGCACCCGACGATGGCCGGCCCGGCGAGCACGAGGTCGATCACCGCAGCTCCGCGGTGCCCGGCCAGCGCACCCGAGAGCGCGAGCACGGCACCGGTGAGCGCGAGGATGCCCGGGACGAAGGCCGCCGGGAGGATCGCATGCGCGACATACGCGCGGCCCGGACGGGCCCCGAGGAACAGCCGGCTGCGCCCGGGCGCGTCGTTCTCGATGCGAAGCGGGCCGAGCAGGCGCGCGGCCGCTACGTAGAGCAGGATCCCTCCCGCCGCGACGCCGAGGAGCCGACCGGCGTCCAGGAGCGCCAGGGCGGTTCCCGCCGCCCCCGCGACCAGCGCCTGGACCAGGACCTCGGGCCGCTGCATCGCGAAGAGGGTGTCGCGCCACAGCACCGCGGCCACGGCGCCCCCCGCGGACGTGGCCGGAGGCAGAGCGCCCGCCGGCCCCGAGCGGCTGCGCATGTGGCTGAGCCGCCCGCGCATCCGTCGCAGGTGCGCGACCCGGCGGCGCCGCGGCCTGCCCGCGACCTCGGCCAGCCCTCGCAGCGCGGTCCGGGCGTTGAGATCCATCACCGAGGCCTGCAACCGGGCGTGGCCCTCCGAGCGCCGTAGGTATCGCTCTGACTCGCCGCCTCCGCGCCGGCGCCAGATCAACGCCCCGGCCAAGCCCGTGACTACCGCAAGGCCACCGGTTGCGGCGATCCACCACGCGGTCGGCGAGCCGGCGGCGCCCTGCAGCGCCCATCCCCACGGCCCGGACCACAGGCCCACGTCGCGTCCGGTCTTTCCCGCCAACGCGCCGGCGAGGACGAGCACGGCCGCCGCGATGAGCGCCGGTCCGGTGAGCAATCGCAGCACGCGCTCGGAGTGGCGCTCGATCGACACCGCGAACGACGTGAGGGCGGCGAGGATGCCGACGAGCGCGACGCCGGCCACCAGGTCGATCGCCCGGCCGGCGCCGATCGTGTGCCCGCGGCTGCTCAGGCCGATCACGGCCACGCCGCCGACAGCGGCGCCGGTCACGCCGCCAGCGGCCAGGCCGCGAACCAGCGGCCCGGCGACGAGCGTGCGGCGCGGAAGCGGCGATCCCAGGATGAGGTGCCCGAGATCAGCTACGGAGAACACCACCGGGCCCTGCACGGTGCCCCAGTACCCCGCTCCCACGAGCGCCAGAAGCACCAGAGACGGCCCCCAGCGCGCCAGGTCCAGGGGGTTGACGACCTCAACAAGCTCCGCGTGCGCGGTGTGGTACACGAGCGCGAGCGCGATGAGCAGCACCACGACCGCCACGTAGATCGCCTCCAAGCGCGCGCCCGTGCCGGGCCGGCGCCGGGCCGCAGCCTGAAAACGCCGCACCCCGGCCACCGTCGGCGCCGGGTACCCGCCCTCGGTCAGTCCGCCCGCCATCCGCGATCCGCCGCGCGGCGGGCCAACTCCTCCCAGGGACCTTCGTCGAGCACCACGCCCTCCTCCAGCACCATCCCTCGATCGGCGATCCCGTCGGCGAAGGCGAGCTGGTGCGTGGTGAACAGGACGGCCACCCCCTGCCCCTTGGCTGCGACGAGGAACTCGGCCAAGAGCTTCTGCGAGGGCGGATCGAGGCCCACCACCGGCTCGTCGAGGACCAGCAGCGACATCGGCCGGATGAGCGCGCAGGCGAGCTGGGTCTTCTGGCGCATTCCGCGCGAGAGCTCGTGCGGGAGGTAGTCGGCTCGCGCGGCGAGCCCCAGCTCTCCCAGCATCTGGTCGATGCGCGCGTCCAGTTCATCGTCGGCGCAATCGTGGGCCAGTGCCACAAGCTCCAGATGCTGGCGCACCGACAGGTCGTCATAGAGAAGCGGCGTATCGGGCACCACCGCCACCGAGGCCCGGGCGCGCTGGGCTTCGGGCTCACGGTGCGGATCGGCTCCGCAGATCCGCACCGTGCCGGCCGTTGGGGTCAGGCTCCCCGTGATCATGCCCACCGCCGTGGACTTGCCGCTGCCGTTGGCACCGATGAGCGCGACGCACTCCCCCGCGGCCAGCGCGAGGCTCAGCCCATCCACGGCGGTCAGGCGCCCGTAGCTACGGACCAGACCCCGCGCGTCCAGAGGGAACTCCATCGGCGAGATGAAAGCAGCCGTCCGCGCCGCTCACGGCCCATGTACTACTCTTGGATCCGGACCCAACGGGGCTATAGCTCAGCTGGGAGAGCGCCTGCATGGCATGCAGGAGGTCGCCGGTTCGAGCCCGGCTAGCTCCACCTCAGAACGCCGCCCGCCGTGGCGGCGTTCGGCGTTTCTAGGCCGCTTCGGCCTCGGGTGCGGCGCCCGGGCGCGCCTGCAGCCAGGAGGTGAGCTCCTCGGGCGCGACGGGCTTGGAGAGGAAGTAGCCCTGGGCGGTGTTGCAGCCCAGGGCGCGCAGCTGGTTCCAGTGTTCGAGCGTCTCCACGCCCTCGGCGACGACCTCGAGGCCGAGGTTGCGGCCCAGGTCCACGGTGGAGCGCACGATCACCGCGTCGCCGGCCTGCTCGCCCATCCCCATCACAAACGAGCGGTCGATCTTGATCTCGTCGACGGGCAGCTGGCGCAGGTAGCTCAGCGACGAGTAGCCGGTGCCGAAGTCGTCGATCGAGAGACGCAGGCCCAGCGCCGAGAGCTCGTTGAGCACCGCCTTGGCCCGCGTCGGGTTGGCCAGCATGGAGGACTCGGTGACCTCCAGCTCCAGCCACTCGGGGCCCATCCCCCACCGCTTGAGTAGCCCCGCCACCTGGTTGGGGAAGTCGCGATCGAGCAGGTTGCGCGTGGAGAGGTTGACGCTGATCGACAGGTCCAGGCCGGCGTCGCGCCACTGGCGCCCCTGGCGCAGGGCCTCCTCGATCACGTACAGGGTGAGCGGGCCGATGAGTCCGGTCTCCTGGGCGATGGGGATGAACGAGTCCGGGAAGACCATCCCGCGCTCAGGGTGCTCCCAGCGCAGCAGAGCCTCCACGCTGCGGACCTCGCCGCTCTCCAGCGCCGCCTTGGGCTGGTAGTGGAGGATGAGCTCGTGGGCGGCGATGGCCCGGCGCAGCTCGGCGACGAGGGTCAGGCGGGTCACGTCGTACTCGTGAGAGCCCTCGTCGTAGAAGGTGTGCGAGACGTTGTCGCGCTTGGAGTCGTACATCGCGACGTCGGCCTTCTGGAGGAGCGCCTGGGCGTCGGTCCCGTGGTCGGGGTAGACGGCGATCCCGATCGAGGCCTCCACGGCCAGCGGCAGCGAGTGCACGTAGACCGGGCGCTCCAGGGCGCCGCGGATGCGCGTGATCACCGGAACCGCGCCCTCGCCGTCGTGCAGCTCGGGCAGCAGCAGACCGAACTCGTCGCCCCCGAGGCGGGCCACGGTGTCCGAGCCGCGGATGGCGTCGCGCATGCGCTCGCCGACCTTGGTCAGGAGGTGGTCCCCGGCGGAGTGCCCGAGCGAGTCGTTGACCTCCTTGAACCGGTCAAGGTCCATGAGCACGACGGCGAGCTTGGTGTGGTTGCGCTCGGCGTGGCGGATGGCGTGGTCGATGCGCTCCCCGAAGAGCAACCGGTTGGGCAGCCCGGTGAGCGGGTCGTGCAGCGCCTGGTGCTCGTTGAGCTGGGACTGCCGGATGAGCTCCTGCTCGGCGCGCTTGCGCTCGGTGATGTTCTCGATCATCGCCACCACGCGCACCGGCGCATCGGTGTCACGCTGCTCGGCGACGGCCCGCACGTGCGCCCACAGGGAGCCGCCCGAGCGGGTGGCGCAGCGCGCCTCCAGGGCGAAGGACTCGCGCGTGCCGGCCACGGTCTCGGCCAGCAGCGCGTCGACGGTGTCGCGGTGCTCGGCGATCAGGTGGGCGCTGAAGCGTGAGCCGATCAGCTCTTCGGCGCGGGCGCCCAGCATCTGCTCCAGCGCGGGATTGACCTCAACGGCCACGCCCTCGGCGTCGAGCCGGAGGATCCCCAGCGACGCGCCGTCAAACAGCGTCCGGAAGCGAGCGATGGCCTGGGCCTGGGCGCGGCGGGCGTCGAACTCGGCGACGCGACTCACCCCGGCCGACAGGACCACGGAGAGCATCTCGAGAGTCTGGCGATCCTCCTCGTTCAGGCGCTCGGTGTCTGAGCAGCTCATGACGTTCAGCGTGCCGATGACCTCGGCGCCGGTGAAGAGCGGGACGCAGATCAGCGAGGTGTCGCCGACCTTGGCTCGCAACTCCTGGTTGATGCGCGCGTCTGAGCGGGTGTCCTCCACCAGCAGCGGCTGGCCGCTCTCGATGGCAAAGCGCGCGATCGACTCAGAGATGGGACGGCGGGCGCCGTAGACCGGGGCCGCGGTCCCGCTGGCCGCCCGCGTGTGCAGGATGTCGCCCTCGACGAGGTTGACCATCGCCCCGTCGGCACCGATGATCGCCGTCGAGCGCTGGGCGACGATCTGCATGACCCCCTCCAGGTCATCGCCGGCGGCGACGATCGCCTGCTGGGTCTCGAGGATGAGCGACAGGCGCTGCTCTGAGTCGAAATGGGTGCCGGGCACCGGTGCCTCGTGAGATCAGCGCGCGGCTTGTCCGGAGCCGGCGACGACATGAGTGGACATGTCGCGACTATCGGCCGGAATCCGGTCACCTTTAGCCGATTCGGCGAAATGCTTATACGTTTTTGGCCGCTTCCAGGGCGGCCGGCGGGTCCAGGGCGGCGTTCCCGCGGGTCAGCTCCAGCGCGCGGTCGGCCAGCTCGGCCGCCTCAGCCCCCGAGACGTTCTCGTCGCGCAGGGCGAGCGCCAGCAGCACCTGGCGCAGCAGTTCGGGGTCCTGCAGGTCCGGCGGCGCCCCCGCCGGCGGCAGGGAGCGCGCCCCGGCCAAGAGCTTGGCGGCGCTGTTACCGCCGCCGAAGAGCCCGCCGGGATGCTTGTCGGGGATCGTCGCGACGATGGCTCCGGTGGCCGGGTTGAGCACGCCGACCCTGCTGCGCAGCCCGTGACGCTCGAGGGTGAGCCGGTACCCCGACAGCCGCAGGTAGCCGAGCTGGGCGGCCAGCTGCGTGTAGGCGGCGACGCCGGCCTCGTCCTTCAGGCGTGCCTGGTGCAGCGCGATCTGAGTCCCCAATTCGACCCCGCCCTCCCCACCGGGGTCCGGGTCAGGGGCGACGAGCAGGAAGATGTGGGACCCGATCCGCCCGGCCCCCACTCCGGCGATGTCGGCGAGCAGCTGATAGCCACTGATGCC
>DASXCN010000519.1:0-3568 GCA_036491155.1 Solirubrobacteraceae bacterium
CGCTGAGCGCGCAAGGGCTCAGCGGCGGCGGTCAGCCGCTGCCGCTCGTGGTTCCGGTGCCGTCCGTCGTCACGGCCGAGCCACCCGACCCGGGGGTGGTGGTCACCGTCGAGTGCGCGGGCGCGCTGGTCGGCGGCGAGGCCGGCGGGCTGCTGGGCGTGGCAGCGGCGCTGTGGGTCGTGGTGGCCGGCTTGCGGGCGGGCTTGGCCTTGGCCTTGGCCTTGGCGGTGTGGTGCGTGGCGGAGAGCTTGCCGGGCGAGGGCACCGTCTCCACCGACTGCACCGTGGCGCTGCCCTGCTGACTGGAGGTCGGCGCCAGGTGCGCCGGCGCGGCGTCGTGCGGCCGGGAGCCCGCGCCGAGGATGAACGCAGCGGCGAAGGCGGCCACGGGGATGGCGATAGCCAGCGTGCGGACGATCACGCCGCCCTTGCGCTCCTTGCGCTCCTTGCGCTCCTTGCGCTCCTTGCGCCCCTTGGCCTCGGCGCGCTCGGCCTTGCGCTCCTTGCGGCTCTTGCGCGAGGGGCGCGCCTCGGCGCGGCCGCGGGTGGCTGGCTTGCGGTCGGTGGCAGCCCGGCTCGCGGCCGAGCCGCGCTTACCGCGGCGACCGCCGCGCTTGCCGGCGGCCGCCGACGCGGCGACGGCGGCGGCGAGGACGTCGGCCTCGTCGCGCTCACGGTATGGGTCGGGGGCGGTTTCGGGCTCGTCCTTGTCCTCGTCCTCGCCGGGGAGCGCGTACGCCGCCAGGGAAGTGGTGAGGGGCGCGGGGCCTTCGACGAAGGTGGGGCCGTCAGGCTCGGGCTCCTCCACGGGCTCCTCGGACTCCTCCACGGGCTCCTCGGGCGCCTCGGGCTCCTCCATGGGCGCCTCGGCCGGCTCCTCGACCGCGGGCAGGGGCAGCGGCACGTCGACGGGTGCGATCAGCGGCACCGGCGCGGGCGGCGGCACGTCGACGGGTGCGATCACCGGCACCGGCGCGGGCGGCGGCGCGGCCATCGCGGCGGGGGCGCTCGGCGGCGCCTCGGGCCCCGGCTCGTCGACCGCGGGCCCTGGCTCGTCGACCGCGGGCGCAGCCTGGTCAACCACAGGCGCGGGCGCGGGGGGCGCGCCACCGTTGCTCGGGCCACCGCCGTTGCCGCGGTCGCCCAGCATCATCCTCAGATTCGCGTGTGCGGCGGGATGGCCGCGCAGCTCGGCCCGCCGGTAGGCCTCCTCGGCGCCGTGCAGGTCCCCGCCCTCCTGCAGCAGCCAGGCCAGGTGGAAGGCGCCGGTCGCGTCGCCGCGCTCATCGGCACGTCGGAAGGCCTGCTCGGCACCGTCCAGGTCGTCGCGCTCCTCCAGGAGCACGCCGAGGCTCACCGCGGCGGCGGCGTGGCCCAGCTGGTCGGCCGCACGATATGCCTCTTCTGCGGCAGGCAAATCGTCACGCTGTTCGAATTGGATTCCCATGTCGAACGCGTCATTGGCATCGGCCGGGGCCGTAGAGCCCGGGCCCGAGAGCGTTGGATTGGGCCTAGAGCTGGACATCATGGGCGGTCATGAAGCAGTCTGAGGATTCTAGAACCCTTGGTTTTGCGGGGTTTCTGCGTCGTGCAGGCGGGGCACGGCCGACTACTTCGCCGCGCAGGCGCGCACTCCGCTTTTTGCTTGCAACGCTTCTGGCAGGCGTGATCGGCGTCGCCATCGCCTTCGCCGCGACGCCGCACAAGGCCCCCGCCGCCGCGGGCGCGACCCAGACCGATGTGGCCCTGCGCGTGGCCAAGGAGATCCGCCAGGGTCGGCGCACCACAATGTCGGCCACCGTCTCGACGCCCGCCACCACCTCGGGCGCGCCGACCCCCACGGGGACCGTCACCTTCTCGGACCGAGGCCAGCCGATCGCCACCTGCCGCGCGCAGGCGCTCACCAAGCTCACCGCCACCTGCCAGGTCACCTTCTGGGACGCGGGCCGCCACCCGATCTCGGCACGCTACGGAGGCGACCCGACGTATGCCGCCGTGACCTCGTCGAGCTCGAACCTCACCGTCACTGCAATCCCCGTCAAAGGGGACATCACCGCGCGGACGAGCTGGACCTTCCGCTTCACCCCCACCTACACCAGCATCCTCGCCCTGACTGTCAGTGGGCTCTACGAGGGCAGCGACGTCGTCCTCGGGTGCAGCGGCAAGGGCTGTCCGTTTCGCTCGCAGACGTTCCCGGTGCTCCGGCCCAAGCTCTGCTCGCCCAACGTGCCCGCGCTGAACTGCCCCGCCAACAACTTCTTCTTGACCAAGTACTTCGCCGGGCGCCACCTGGCCGTCGGCACCCAGCTGACGATCCTCATCACGCACCCCAACTACATCGGGAAGTACTACCGCTTCGCCGTCCGGGCGCGCAAGAGCCCGACCGTCACCATCGCCTGCCTGGCGCCCGGCGGCACCCTGCCCGGGGCGGGGTGCAAGCCCCGCCCTGACCAGAACATTCCGGGCTGAGGCGGCACACGGCGAGCGCGCCGCAGTAGTTGGTCCGTTGGGTGACATAAACATGGTTTAAGACGGCCTCTGTGGGATCCGATTACCCCACGGAGTCAATGTCCTCTCTCCAATCAGGCCAGGCGCCCGCCACGGGCGTCCATCTGCAGGCGCAGTTCGTCGACGCCGTCTCGCGCGTGCACGCCCTCGTCTCCGAGCAGGCGGCCCCCAAGCTCATCTGCCAGGCGGTCCTCGACGGCGCCCTGCGACTCATGGGCGGCGAGAGCGGCGCCCTGCGGCTCGTCGACGAGGACGACCCGGGCTGGATGGTCGCCGTCGCCTTCCACTCCGCCGTGGACGGCTCAGACCGGTCACGCCGGCGCGCGCCGATCACCGAGGGAAGGAGCGGCCGTGTGATCTCCACCGGCAAGCCGATCACTCTGGAGAACCAGGGGCCGCTCGACACCGGCTCGGGGATGGCGCCGGCTGTGACGTGGGCCAGGGCTTCTGCTCGGCCGTCCCGCCGACGCCGCGGCCACCACGCGGATGCTCACGACCCGTCGGTGACCGCCTCGCGCTGCTGCGGGGTGAGGATCGCCATCAACGGCCGAGCCACGGTACGCAGACGATCGATCGCCTCGTCCAGGCGGGTCCGTTCGGCGTCCCCCGCGGTTCCCTTGCGATGGGCGTGGAGCACGCGGATCAACTCGCCCGCCAGCCGCTGCGCCTCCTCCAGGAACGTGCGCGACACGGTGGCGTCGATCAGCAACGGCGCCGCGATCAGCAGCATCGTCCCGTAGGACTGCAGGGCGTCCCCGGCTGCGTCCGTGTGCCCGTTGCCGTCGAGCACCGCGTCGGCGAGCTGGACCGTGCGCACCGCCCGAGTGAGCACGATCGCAGCCTGGGCCGCGATCGCCCGCGAACGGTCTCGGAGCTGCCGCGCGTGGATGACGCGATCAGCGACGAGAACGGTGTCCAGCAGCACCAGCAGCCCACCGACCAGCGACGTCGTGAACGCGTGCTCGGCCCACCATCGGTGCACCGAATCGTCGACGATGTCCAGCGCCGCCAGGACGAGCGCCACGATCGTAACCGTCGCGGCGTCGTCCACTCCGGCCCA
>DASXCN010000520.1:0-1875 GCA_036491155.1 Solirubrobacteraceae bacterium
TCGGTCAGCGAGCTGACCGGGATCGCGCCGCGCGCCGGACGGGCAGCGGGAGCCGGCGCCGGCCTGCTGGGAACCGCCGTCGCCTCCTACACCGCCGCGCTCATCGCCAACACCGCGGTGCCGGCATGGCACGAGGGCCACACCGAGCTGCCGTTCCTCTTCGTGGGCTCGGCGGCCAGCGCAGGTGCCGGATTCGGCCTGCTGGCAGCACCGCTCACGGAGAACGCGCCCGCGCAACGACTCGCGGTGCTGGGCGCCGTGGGCGAGCTGGTGGCTGAGCATCGGCTGGAGCGCAGCCTGGGCATGGTGGCCGAGACGATGCGCACGGGGACACCTGGCCGGCGCATGCGGGCAGCCAAGGCGCTGACGCTGGCCGGCGCACTGGGCGCGGGGACGCTGGCGCGGCGCAGCCGGCTCGCCGCGGCGTTGTCGGGCGGGGCGCTGGTCGCCGGCTCAGCGCTAACGCGCTTCGGGATCTTCGCGGCCGGGATGGCCTCGGCCCGTGACCCCAAGTACACGGTCGAGCCCCAGCGGGCGCGCCTGGAGGGCCGGGAGGCGACCTGATCCGGGGCGCCCCGGTTGCCTACGTCGTGGGCGGGTAGGCCTCCGCTATGACCACCGCTGTGCTTGACATCGACGGCACGCTCGTCGACACCAATTATCAGCACGCGATCGCGTGGTTCCGGGCGTTCGCGCAGCACGACATCGTCCTGCCGATCTGGCGCATCCACCGCCACATCGGCATGGGCGGCGATCAGCTGGTGACCGCCCTGTCCGGAGAGGACGTGGAATCGCGGTTGGGCGACGAAATCCGCGACGCGGAGGCCGAGGCATTTGAGGCGCTCATCGGAGAGGTGCGCACGACGGAGGGCTCTCGCGAGCTGATCGTGGCGCTCAAGCAGCGCGGGCACATCGTCGTCCTGGCCAGCTCGGCCAAGCAGGGGGAGGTGGAGGCCTACCTCGACCTGCTCGACGCCTGGGAGATCGCGGACGCTTGGACGACGTCGGCCGACGTGGAGTCGACCAAGCCGGCGCCGGACCTCGTGCGCGCCGCGGTGGCGCGGGTGGACAGCGACCCGGCGGACGCCGTGATGGTTGGCGACACGCCGTGGGACGTCAAGGCGGCCGGAGGGGCAAACGTGCCTACACTGGCGGTGATGACCGGGGGTTTCTCGGAGGCGGAGTTGCGAGACGCCGGGGCGGCGGAGGTCTACGAGTCCGTCGCCGAGCTGCGCGACCGCCTCGACGAGACCCCTTTGCGGTGAGCGACCGGTCCGAGCAGGCCGAGCAGGAACGCGATGAGAGCCAGCCCGAGCGGCTCGATCGCAACACCGTCGAACTGCTCAACGAGCTGCGCATCGCCGGGACCGGGATCCAGGTGATGTTCGCCTTCCTGCTGGTCGTGCCGTTCAACACAGGCTGGAAGCAGGTCGACGGGTTCGAGCGCACGGTCTACTTCGTGACCCTCCTGGTGGTGGCTCTCGCGGCATTCCTGCTCATGGCGCCGCCGATCCACCACCGGATTCTCTTCCGCCATGGCGAGAAGCCGTTTCTCATCCGCATCGGGAACTACATGGCGATCGGAGGGATGGTCTGCCTCGGTCTGGGCTTCGTCGGCATCCTCGTGCTCATCTCCGACGTGGTCGTGGGCGGTGCCGCGCCGGCGGTAGTCGGCGCCCTTGCGCTGGCGTTGGTCGCGGGGCTGTGGTTCGTGCTCCCACTGGTGCGCCGCGAGGAGGAATGACGGCCCTGCAACCGAGCAGGATTCGAGAAGCGCAGGGCAGGGGCCAGGGCTAGATTGGCCGCCATGGAGACCACCAACGACCCACTTGAGGGGTGACCATGAGCGATTCGTCCACGCAGGGAATCACGATC
>DASXCN010000521.1:0-5336 GCA_036491155.1 Solirubrobacteraceae bacterium
TCACGCGCGTAACCGCAGCCCTGGAAATCGACGCCCAGCACCCAGGCCAGCTCCGCGGTAGCGGGGCCGGGGTCTTCGGAGACCGTCGCCTGCACGAAGCCGACCGCCAGATCATCTGAGCGGCGGCGCAGGATCCAGTTCAACCACCCCTCGAGGCCGTCCGGCGAGCGGCCCTTGACCTGGCGCGCGTAGCGCGCCCGCAGCTCGCCCAGCGTCGGTGGCCGGCCGCCGGTGAAGGTGTAGAGGCGCTCATCGGCAAGCACTGGCGCCATCTCCTGGGCATGCGTCGCGGTCAACGGCTCGAGCTCGAGGCGAGCGGTCTGAAGGACCACGAGGGCGCTGTCCTCGGCGCACATGGTCGGTAGGTTGCCAACACTCAACCCTTTTGAGTCAGACCGGGAGCTCGAACATGCCCTACCGCTTGTCATCCTTCGTCGTCCTCGCCGCGACCACGGCGACGGTCGCCCTGGCCGCCGTGGCGCCCGCCGGCGCCTCAAGCGGCCATGCCGCCAAGCTCGCACCGCCCGTCATCCACGAGCCGTTCACCCCCATGCCGTGCTCGGGACAGCCGGGCAACCGCTCGACGTTGCAGGAGGAGGGCTGCGCCGAGCAGCAGATCCTTCACAGCGACAAGCAGATCGACGCGCTCGACCAGAAGATCTTCAACGCGCTGCACACCACCTCGGCCCGCCGCGACCTGCTCGCCGGCCATCGGGCGTGGCTGGCCTACCGCAAGAGCTACTGCCTCAGCGTGTCCGACGTCTTTCAGGGCGGGACGCTGGCCGGAGTGGTCGACGCCGACTGCGTCGCCACCGTGAACGGGCAGCACGTCACCAACCTCAAGACGTTCCTCAAGGATCTGACGTCCAACGGCGGTTGACGCAACCGCCGGCTGAACCGGTCAGGCCTGACCCTCAGCCGTCGATCGTCTCGCCCAGCGTCCGGCCCGTCACCACTGACTCCGGACGCTCGGCGACGACATCGGAGCCCGCGCGGGCGTGCGGGTCGCGGCGCTTGATGAGTAGCCACTGCGGCGGGTCCCCGCGGCCGGTGCGCTGGAGGGCAAACCCGCCCTCGAGCTTCTCGCCGTGCAGGACGAACACCGCGTGGCCGCGGTCCAGCGCCTCCGGCCACGGCACCCGGCCGCCCTGCTCATAGATCCCGCGGTCCCAGATGATCACCCCGCCGCCGTGGCCGGGGCCCTCGAAGGTGTTGTGCCCGGCGTCGTGATCGGGCACCTGCACCGCCAGCCGCTTGACCGCCGGGTCCAACGACGGGCCCTTAGGCACCGCCCACGAGCGCATCACGCCATCGACCTCGAGACGCAGGTCGTAGTGGTGGGCCGTCGCCTGGTGCTCCTGGACCACGAACACGCCCGCGCTCACGCCGCGCACGGCGAACTGCTCGTGGCCCTCGACCTTGACGTTCTCTGACTCGACGATGGTGCCGGCACCGCCGCGATCGCCATCGCCTTCGAGCGCCGCCACCAGCTGTCCCGGGGCACCCGCCGCGCCCTCGGCGTGGATGCGCACCCGGCCGTCGGGGTCGTCGCGGACCCAGCCGAGCAGCCCCAGCTCCCCGGCGCGGACGAGGACCTGGTCCATGATCTCGGAGCCTCGGCCATCGCTGGGCAGGTCCGCCCGGATCGCCTCGGCCGCCTTGGTCTGGGTGCGCTTGGCCACGAACGCCGACGTTACCGCGCTCCCGGGACCGCGGTTTCTGACACGGCAGAGCGCACGCCGCCTGGCTTCGCACCGTGTGCTCTGAAACCGCTGTCATGTTGAATCCTCAGAGCACGCACTCCCGGGCCGGGCATCGTGCGCTCTGTGGTGTCAAGACCGCCCGCGCGTGCGGCATCGTGCGCTCTGTGGTGTCAAGACCGCCCGCGCGTGCGGCACCGTTCGCTCTGTGGTGTCAAGACCGACCGCGCGCGGGCCCCCGCCCGCTGTCGGCACACCCGGCCACATGGGCGGCCGTGTCCCGAGGCCCGCACCGGGGTAGCGGGTTCAGGATGCGGGCGGAGATCAGCCAACGGCTGCGCGACCCAATCACCTGGGCGGAGGCATCCCAGCTGGCCAAGACGGTCGGCGCCGCGGTGGTGGCGTGGGTGATCGCGGTCCATGTGTTCCATCTCTCGCAGGCGTTCATGGCGCCGTGGGCGGCGCTGCTCACCGTGCACGCCACGGTGTTCGGGACGTTCACGCGCGCCGGACAGCAGGCCGGCGCCAGCGTGCTCGGAGTGCTCGTTGCCGCGGGCGCCTCCCAGGCCTTCGGCACCGACGCGCTCGGCCTCGGCGTCGCCGTGCTGGCGGGATCGCTGGCCGGCGCGGTCCCCGGCCTGCGCGCGCCGATGACCACCGCCAGCACCGCCGTCGTCGTGCTCACCACCGGCTACGTCGGCCACAACGGGATGCTGGCCGACCGGCTCCTCGACACCGGGATCGGCATCGCCGTGGGCCTGCTGGTCAACCTGCTGGTGTGGCCGCCGCTGCGCGACCGGGCGGCCGCCCGCCACGTCGACCTCATCGACGATCGCCTCGGGGAGCTGCTGACCAGGATCGCCGGCGAGCTGCGCAAGGGCTGCGCCTCGGACGCGGCCGATGCTTGGATCGCGCAGACCGACCGGCTCGACCGCGACGTCGACCGTGCCTGGCACATGCTCGATGAGGCCCGCCAGAGCGGCCGCCTGAACCCCCGCTATGCCGTGCCCGAGCGGATGCGCGCCGCGGAGGAGATGACGCACATCATCAACCGCCTCGCCCAGGCGGTGGCTGAGACCCGCAGCATGGCGCGCACGATCCGCGTCGCCCGCTTGGCCCCCGAGGAGTGGACCCCCGCCTTCCGCGATCCCTGGCTGGAGCTGCTGGAGCGTGCGGGCGCGGCCGTGGAAGGAGCTGACGCCGACGGCCTGCGCCGTGCTCGCGCCGAGCTCCCAAAGCTGTCTGAACGGCTCGTCGACGAGCAGCTGCACGGCGGACAGTGGCCGATGTTCGGGGCCCTGCTGGTGAACCTGCGCAACGTGCTCGACGCACTCGACGTGGTCGCCGAGGCCCAGCCCGTGCAGGTGCCGCCGGGTCCTCTGTCGCGCCTCGCCCATGGCGGGTGACGCGTGATGACCCCGGACGGTGATCGGCTCAGAGCACGGGGGGCGCCGGCCCGTGGTCGGCTCAGAGCACGGGGGCGCCGGCCGCGGCGGCCGGCGTACTCAGGAGCATGCGCACGTGCGCCGCGGCATGCTGGGCGGCGTCGAGCTCGCGCTCCTCGCCGGCGGTCTCGATCTCGGTGACGAACGCCTCGACGACGTCGGGGTCGAATTGGGTGCCGGCCGAGCGCACCAGTTCCTCGCAGGCCGTCTCGTGCGTGACCGCGGCGCGGTAGGTGCGGTTGGCGGTCATCGCCTCGTACGCGTCGCAGACGGCGACGACCCGGGCGCCCAACGGGATCTCCTCGCCGCGCAGCCCATCCGGATACCCGCCCCCGTCCCAGCGCTCGTGGCTGGCGCGCACCAGCCGCGCCACCGGACGCAGCGCGGGCGCGCCGTGGAGGATGCGCTCGCCGAGGATGGTGTGCTGGTAGATGAACTCCCACTCGCCGTCGGTGAGGCCGCTGGGCTTGTTGAGGATGGCGTCGGGGATGCCCACCTTGCCGATGTCATGCAACTCGGCGGCGCGGGCGATCTCGTCCAGCGCCTCGCCGCCCAGACCCAGCCGCCGCGCCACGCGAGTGGCGAGCTCGGCGACGTTGGAGGAATGCTCGTCGAGCTCGGGCTGCTTGGCGTGCATGGTGCGCAGCAGCACCTCGCCGGCCTGGCTGCGCGCGGTGGAGCGACTGCGTTTGTTGGCGTACATGCGCTCGTCGGCGACCTGTAGGGCGTGATTGGGGCTGTCGGCCTCGTGGGGCAGGAGCGCGACGCCCAGCGAGACCCCAACGCTGAGCTCGGGCCCATTCTCGGCGAGCGCCGCCGAGGCCCGAAGAATGACCTCGTCGGCGTCCTGGCCCCGCAGCTGGATGTGCGCGCAGAACTCGTCGCCGCCGAGGCGGTAGGCCGAGCCGACGCCGGCCACGGCCGCGTCGAGCCGGCGGCCCAGGCGCGCCAGCAGCGCGTCGCCGGCGAGGTGGCCGAAGGTGTCGTTGTAGTCCTTGAAGCCGTCGAGATCGAACAGCAGCAGGATCGACGGCCGCGAGAGGCACGGCTCGTGCAGCGCCGCAGCGAGATCGGCGCTCAGCTTGCGGCGGTTGCCCAGACCGGTGAGCGGGTCGGTGACCGCCTGGCGGCGGATGGCCTGGTGGGCGATGATCTCGGCGGCGGAGAGTTCGGCCTTGGAGATGAGCTCGTCGATGAGAGCGATCTCGTCCTCCTCGAAGGCGCGGCCGTCGCGGACGAAGCGCAGCGTCCCGGACACCACACGAGGTGAGGCGGCGACCCGCATGGGCAGGCTCAGGGTCCAGGCGCCGGCCTCGCCGACCTGGATCGGGTACGCCGGAGCGGCGGCGGCGCGCTCCAGCGCGCGCAGCGCGTCCTCGTCGCCGGCGGTGAGGGCCAGTGGCGCGGCGCCGCCGGTGAGCGTCAGGCGCCCGGCGGCCGCATCGAGGGCCTCGAGCGACCCGTGCAGCAGGATCTCCAGCAGGCCGGTGAGGTCCAGCTTGGCGGCGAAGGCATCGCCAAGCCGGCGAACGGCGATCTGCAGCCGCGCCCGCTCGTGCTCAACGAGCTTGAGCCGCCGATGGGCCTGATCGATGCGCTGGCTGCGGTCACGCGCCAGCAGCCACAGCAGGAAGACGAGGGGGACGGCGAAGAGGATCGCCACGAAGCCCTGACGCGCGGTCGTGGCGGCGAGGAAGCCCAGGGGCGCCAGCGACGCGTCGACCGCCCACACCAGGCCGATGACGCGCATCTGGAGCTCGAGGTCGGGCACCACGCCAGCGAGGCGCATGCGCACGGTCGAGCCGGCCAGGTCGACGATGCACCCGGCGGCGAAGGCGGCAGCGAGCAGCGGCAGCTGGCCCAGGCCGATGCGCGGCGAGCCCGCCGCCAGCAGCACGATGGCAGGGCCGATGGCATGCCACGCGTCGGGCACCGCGGACAGGATCCGGCGCGGCGGGACCCGTCCCAGCGCGCATTCGGCGGCGGTGCCGCTGACCAGTCCGACGGCCACCGCCACCGGGACGATGGCCGGAGGCAGCAAGAGCAGCATCGGCACGAGGATGAGCTGCGTCGGGACCACGTAGCCGGCGCCGACCGGGAACTCGATGCGTCCCACGACGGCGTACACCGCCACCAGCAGAGCCGCCACCTGCGGGCGCAGGCCGCTCGTGCCGGCGACCAGCACAAGGAC
>DASXCN010000522.1:0-5778 GCA_036491155.1 Solirubrobacteraceae bacterium
CCCCGAACCACACGCCGATGAGCAGCACGATGATGCCGATCAGCACCCTGACCAGCACCGGAGAACGTTGACGACGGGCGTACATCTGGAGCTACCCAGGGTAGCTGGGCGCCCTGATCGGCCGGGCCGGCGTCACGGGCCCGCGGGGGGAGCCGCTAGACCCGCAGGAATCGCCGCAGCGACAGCCCGGAGCCGAGCGCGGAGACCAAAACCCCGGCGCCCATGAGCACGATCAGCAGCGCGGTGAAGGAGATGGTGCGCGGCGCCGCGATCAGCGTCCAGTTGTTGGCGAGCGGATCGAGCAGGGCGATCTTCGTGACCCCCAGCACCGTGATCGCCAGCAGCGCCCCTGCGGCGCCGACCACGATGCCCTCGATCACGAAGGGCCAGCGGATGAACCAGTCGGTGGCGCCAACGAGCTTCATCACCTCGACCTCGCGACGGCGCGCGTACAGCGACAGCCGGATGGTGTTGGCGATGAGCAGGACCGAGGCGATCGTCAAGAGCACGGTCAGCACCGCGGCGGTGATCGTGACGAGGTTGGTGACCTCGAGGATCTTCTTGGTGTCGCTGCGCTTGTTGGAGACGCTGGCGATCGACTGGTCGAGCGTGCCGGTGCTGCCGCCGACGGTCGGGGTCAGCGAATTGTGGACGGCCAGCACGTTGGCCGGGTTGTCCGGGATGACGTGGAAGGTGTCGGGCAGCGGGTTGGTCCCCAGCAGCTTGTAGGCGGCCGGGTCGGTCTTGGCCTGCTGGGCGTAGGCCGCCGCCTTGGAGACGAACTGCACGCTCTTGACGTGAGGCACGTTGAGCAGCTCGCGGCGCACGCGGGTGCTGTCGGCGGCCGTGGCGTTGGTCTTCATGTACACGTCGACCTCGACACGGCTGCGCACGCTGTTGGCGGCGCCGTTGGTGGCCTGCACGATCGGGATGAAGACGCCGAGCACCAGCAACGTCACCAGTACGGTGGCCAACGCGGCGAAGCTGGGGGCCGCGTTGCGCCGGGTGGCCCGCACCGCCTCGCGCAGGAAGAAGCCGATACGCATGCGCTACTCGACCCCGGGCGGGGGCGTCGCGGAGGGAGCGCGCAGACGGCGGGCGAGATCGCGCGTGGTCTCATCGCGCGTGTACATACCGGCGGCCTCGTCGCGCACGATGCGTCCGCGCGAGAGCTCCAGCACGCGGCGGCGCATCCTGTCCACCATTGCCTGGTCGTGCGTGGCGACCAGCACCGTGGTGCCGGTGCGGTTGATCCGGTAGAGCAGTCGCATGATGTCGATGCTCGTCTCCGGATCGAGGTTTCCGGTGGGCTCGTCGGCCAGCAGCAGCGGCGGATGGTTGACGAAGGCGCGGGCGACCGACACGCGCTGCTGCTCTCCGCCCGAGAGCTGGTGCGGGTAGTTGTGCAGCTTGGTCGACAGCCCGGTGAGCCTCAGGACGTCGGGCACCTTGGCGCGGATGTCCTTGCGGGTGCCGCCGGTGACCTGGAGCGCGTAGGCGACGTTGTCGTACACGGTGCGGTTGGGCAGCAGCTTGAAGTCCTGAAAGACGACCCCGACGTTGCGGCGGTAGTAGGGCACGCGCTTACGCGGGATCTCGTCCAGGACGCGGCCGGCGACGCGAATCATGCCGCCGGTTGCCTCGAGCTCCTTGATGAGCAGTCGCATCACCGTCGACTTGCCCGACCCGGTCGATCCCACCAGGAACACGAACTCGCCGCGCTCGATGGCAAAGGTCGCCTGGTCAAGGCCGACGTCGCCCGCGTAGAGCTTGGATACGTTGCGGAACTCGATGACGGGCCGCGCGGTGCGCTGCTGGCGCGTATCGGTCCGAGGATGCTGGTCAGGGGCCGCCTGAGCCCGGTCCAGGGCGCGGCGCGACAATTTGTTTCGTGTAGCCATAGGGTGCGGCGCAGCGTAGCGGCAGCCCACGGTAGTTGTCCTGTGCGCGGCGGGCTTGCAACGCGATTTGCACGTCCATTGAACCACGCCTCGCCGACTCACCCCGGTCCCCCGCGTCGAGCGCTACCGTTGTCCCAGCAATGACGGAGATTTCGGTCACGACCCTCAAGAATGGATTGCGTCTGCACCGCATCGCGGTTCCGGGCACGCGCGCGGTGACCATCCTGGCCGCCTTCGACGCCGGCGCCCGCACTGAACGCCCCGAGGAAAACGGGATGGCCCATTTTCTAGAGCATCTTGTTTTCAAGGGCGGCGAGAAGTATCCGACCTATCGCGACGTCAACGAGGCCGCCGAGAACATCGGCGCCGTGCTCAACGCCTACACGAGCCACGACCTCGTTGCCTTCCACATCACCGCCCGCGCCCAGAGCGGCCTGGACGCCGCCGATCTGCTCACCGATTTCGTAGCCCGGCCCCGCATCGATCCTGACGAGCTCAACCGCGAGCGCGGCGTGGTGGTCCAGGAGATCGCGCGCGCCGAGGATCAGCCCGCGACGCTCGCCGAGCACCTCATCGACGAGGCGGTGTTCGGAGATCACCCCCTCGGGCGCCCGGTGCTGGGCCCCGCCGAGCACCTGCGCGACACCTTCACCCGCGAGGGGATCCTCGCCTTCCGCGGCCGCCGCTGGTCTCCCTCACGGGGCGCGGCCTTCGCCGTGGGCAACCTCGAGGCCCTCGGCGACGACGGCGCGCTCAATGAGCTCTTCGAGCGCTTCAGCGCCGGGCCGGCGCCTGACCCGTTTGACGCCGCCCCGCCGCTGGAGCCGCGCGTGCTCGTGCGCGAGCGGGACTCCAACCAGTCGCATCTGCGTATGTCCTACCGGCCGGTGGTCGACGTCTCCAACACCAAGCAGCGAGCCGCCCTGATGGTGTACGGGACGCTGCTGGGCGGCTCGATGGGCTCGCGCCTGTTTGACGAGATCCGCGAGCAGCGCGGCTTGGCCTACTCGGTCTCGGCCTTCCCGCATGCCTACGCCGACGTCCCCGTGCTCCAGCTGTCGGCCGGCCTGGATTCGGCCAAGTGCATGGAGGCCTACCGGCGCATGCGCGACATCGTCTCCGAGTTGCGCACAGACGGCCCCACCGAGGCCGAGGTCAGCCGCGCCCAGGCCTATGCCGCCGGCGCGCGCACGCTCGCCTTCGAGAACACCGGGGCGGTCGCCCGGTACGCCGCCCAGCAGACGATCGTCTATGACGAGGACGCCGACCCAGAGGTCACGATCGACCTGCTGGACAACGTCACCTTCGACGAGGTACGCGAAGTGGCCGCCGGTATCGCCGACGAGCTGTCGATCGCCGTTGTCGGGCCCCATACCGTGGAGGAGCTGGAGACGGCCTGAGACGCTGGCTCGCCCCAGGGCTGGTGCTGATCCTCTTGGCGGCAGCGATTACGCTGGGGCTGATCGGCTCATTGAGCCACACCAGCAGCCACGACGCTCAGTTCGACGCGGGCTCCGCGGTCGTCGCTCCGAGCAAGGCCAAGCACAAGGACGCGCCCACTCGCCGCCCCTCCCACCACCCGGCGCTGCTGACCATCAAGGGCCAGCGCCCGCCGCTGTCGCCCCAGGAGGTCCACCTCCAGACCTCGATGAGCAAGGCGATGACCCAGAGCGGGTCACAGAGCGGTGCGCTGGTCTATGACCTCGACGCCGACGACGAGCTCTACGGCCTGCGCCCCAACGTCAAACGCCCGCCGGCGTCGGTGGAGAAGCTGTGGACCACGACGGCCCTGATGGACAAGCTGGGGCCCAGCGCGCGCCTGCACACCACGCTGCTCGGCACCGGCTCCGAGCGCCACGGCGTGTGGCACGGGAACCTGTATCTGCGTGGCGGCGGGGACCCGACCTTCGGGGACCCGACCTTCAACCGCACCTGGGAGTTCGGCTACGGCCCCACCGCGGCCCAGCTGACCGTGCAGCTGGCCAAGCGCGGCATCAGACGCGTCACCGGGCAGGTCTTCGCCGACGAGACGATGTTCGACCGCAAGCGCGGCGGGCTGATCACCAATTACCTGCCTGACACCCCGGACTTCGGCGGGCAGCTCAGCGCGCTGACCTACGACCACGGCGCCACCGTCCCGCACTACGCGCCCGCCGCGTTCGCCGCCCGCGAGCTGGCGCTCGTGATGCGCGGGTCCCACATCGCGGTCAAGGCCGCGCGCCGTGAGCGCAAGGCGCCCGACAGGGCGCACGTGCTGGCCACGGTGAGCTCACCGCCACTGTCGGTGATGACGCGGCTGATGGACGTCCCCTCCGACGACCTGTTCGCCGAGCTCTTCGCCAAGCAGCTCGGGGTGCTGTTCGGCCGCGGGGGGACGATCTCCGACGGGGCGAAGGTCATCGGCCGCACCGTCGCCGATGCCTATGGCCTGCACCCCACCATCCTCGACGGGTCCGGGCTGTCGCGCAACGACCGCTCCTCGCCGCTGGAGATTGTCGACCTGCTGCGCGAGGTGTGGGGCACCACGGTCGGCCACGAGCTGGTCGCCTCATTGCCCACCGTGGGCAAGGAGGGCACGGTCCGGGGGATCGGGCTCAAGACCCCGGCGGTCGGCAATTGCGCGGCCAAGACCGGGACGCTCAACTACGTCACCAACCTCGCCGGGTACTGTCGCAGCCGCAGCGGCCACACCCTCGCTTTTGCGTTGTTCGTCGACGGCCCGGACAACGGTAGCTCTGTCGTGCTGGAGAGCCGGATGATCGGCGCCATCGCGCGTTATTGACGAGCGTCCCCCTGACGCTGCACAATCGGTAGCACTCGTGGAGCTGGGTGCCGCTCTCAACCTGGGAGAGATGCAGCGCTACCTGAACCGCGTCAGCGACCGCTGGCCGTTGCAGGTGGTGATGCTCGGTGGCGCGCGCGTGGACGACGCCCGCGGTGCTCCGCCCCAGCGCGAGCGCGGCCCGGAGTTCGTGGTGGTGCTGGTCTCCCGGGCCTTTGGTGGGATGCCGTGGCTCGAGCGCGTCTACCAGGCGAGCTCGCTCTGGGACGGCATGGAGATGGGCGACGGCGCCGACGTGCACTGCTACACGCTCGATGAGTTCCAGCGCAAGCGCACCAGCACGCCCCGGGTCAAGGCCGTGGCCGAGCGCGGGCTGCTGCTGTATGAGGATTCAGACCCGCTGTACCCGCTGCCGCCCGACATGCCGCGGGCCAACGGCGGCGGCGACTTCTAACTGATCGCGACCATCCGCTCGATCGGGACGCGGGCGCGCGCGGCGATGTCCGCCGGGACCTTGACCTCGTGCACGCCGTCGCGCAGAGCGTCGCGGAGCTTGGGCAGGGTGATCATCTTCATGAAGCGACACGACGCGGCCTCGTTGGCGGCAATGAACTCGACGTCGGGGGCCGCCTGGCGCAGCGGATGCAGCATCCCGGTCTCTGTGGCCACGATCGTGGTGGCGCGTGAGCCCGTCCCGCCGCTCGCGGAGCTGTCTGACCCCAGCGAGCGCGCGTAGCCCACCATCCCGCTGGTGGAGAGCATGTGGACGCCGGCCGACGCGATGTCGCCTGCGGCCACGTACTCCATGACGCTGGTGGAGCAGCCGCACTCAGGGTGGATGAGGAAGTCGGCGTCGGGGTGCGCCTCACGCACGTGCGTGATGTCGTGCGGCTTGATCCCCGCGTGGACGTGGCACTCCCCGTCCCAGACGTGCATCGAGCGCCCCAGCGTCTTCTCGACGTAGGCGCCAAGGAACATGTCGGGGCCGAAGAGGATCTCGGTGTCCTCGCCGTGGGTGGCGTAGATGTGCTCCACCACCTGCACGGCGTTGGCCGAGGTGCAGCAGTAGTCGGTCTCGGCCTTGACCTCGGCCGT
>DASXCN010000523.1:0-4795 GCA_036491155.1 Solirubrobacteraceae bacterium
CAAGCCCTATGACATGCGCGACGTCATCCACCGCATCGTCGACGACGGGGAGTTCTACGAGGTCCACGAGCACTTCGCGCGCAACCTCGTGTGCGGCTTCGCTCGCCTGGATGGCCACTCGATCGGCGTGGTGGGCAACCAGCCCTCCCAGCTCGCCGGGGTGCTGGACATCGAGTCCTCGGAGAAGGGCGCGCGCTTCATCCGCACCTGCGACGCCTTCAACATCCCCATCCTCACCTTCTGCGACGTCCCCGGCTTCCTGCCGGGCACCACCCAGGAGTGGGGCGGGATCATCCGTCACGGGGCCAAGCTGCTCTACGCCTATGCCGAGGCGACGGTGCCCAAGATCACCATCATCACGCGCAAGGCCTACGGCGGCGCCTACGACGTCATGGGGTCAAAGCACCTGGCCGCGGACTTCAACTTCGCCTGGCCGACGGCCGAGGTGGCGGTGATGGGCCCCGAGGGCGCGGTGAACATCATCCACCGCCGCGATATCGCCTCATCGCCGACGCCCGACTCGCGGCGCCAGAAGCTGATCGAGGACTACAAGGCCCACTTCGCCAACCCCTACGTGGCGGCCGAGCGCGGTTACATCGATGACGTGATCGTCCCGCACGAGACGCGGCCGAAGGTCATCACCGCGCTGCAGACGCTCCAGACCAAGCGCGAGCCGGGTCCTCGCCGCAAGCACGGCAACATCCCGCTGTAGCGCTCGCGTCGCCCCGGCGAGTCGTGCCCTACAGGCTGATCTCCTGCGCCTGCACCCCGCCGGCCTGCCACACGTCATACGCGGCACGCGCAACCGCCAGGTCCTGAATGGCCAGCCCGGTGGAGTCAAACAGCGTGATCGAGCCCGCTCCGGCGCGCCCGGGCGCGTCGCCGGCGAGCACGTCGCCCAGTTCGGTGACCTGCTCGCGGGTGACCAGGCCCGCGGTGATGGCGCCGGTCAGCTCCCCACCGTGAGAGGCCTGGTGCCACTCGTCGCAGAACAGGCTGCAGGCGGCGACCGCGCCGACCGTCGCCTCCGCCTTCCCCGGCCCGTCGGCGCCGAGCATGTTGAGGTGGATCCCGTCGCGCAGGTCGCTCTCGCCGATGACCGGCTCAGAGCCGGGCGTGATGCAGCACACGACGTCGCAGCCCACCGCGTCCTCGCGCGACCCCACTGACCAACCCAGCTCGTCCGCCAGCGCCGCCGCCACGTCCTCGCGCGGGTCGCAGCAGACCCCCGCGGAGTAGCCGGCGGCGACCAGGCAGCGCGCGGTCCACGCCCCGTGCAGTCCGCAGCCGATGATGCCCACCCTGCCAGCGGCCGGTGCGGCCAAGGCCTGGGTGGCCACGGCCGCCACCGCGCCGGTGCGCAACGCGGTCACCGCGCGGGCGTCCAGCAGCATCAGCGGGGTTCCGGTCTCCGCATCGGAGAGACAGATGACGCCCATGACCGTCGGAAGCCCACGCTCCGGATTCCCGGGAAACGACGTGATCCACTTCAACAGCGCCATCCCGCCGCCGCGCGCGGGCATGGCACGAAAGTCGCCAAATGGAGGGCTCTGCAGGTAGATCTTGGCAGGCATCACCCAATCTCCCGCGTGAAAGCGCAGAAAAGCGTCATGAACCCGCGCAATCGCGTCGCCGGGGGCCACAGCGCTCAGGATTGAGGGGTAGTCAAGAACCGGTAAAGGCGACACGCAAGGCTGACGATACCTTTGGTAACGCGATGAACCGACGCCCGAAGCTCTCGATCGTCGCCCCCGGCGCTTCCGACGAGGAGGCCGCCGCGGTGGTGGCTGCCCTGGAACGGTTCATGCGTGAGACCGCGCCGCGGTCCGCGCCCTCGCACGAGTATCGCAGTGCCTGGCAGCAGGCGGCTTTACGTGAGGGAGTGGCTCGTCATCCGGAGCTCCTTCCACCGTGGGTCTGAGCGGGCAGGCACCCGCCATCCGTCGCCTCACCGCAGCGCTCGTCGCCGCGGTGGTGCTGGCCCTCGGCCTGGCCACGGTCGCGGCGGCCGCCCCGGTGGGCGGCACGGTCGCGGCGGTGATGCGCGTCGGGCGCGCCCCGGCGATCCCGGCCGGTGCCCAAGCTTCCGGGAAACTGCCCCGCTCGCAGGCGATCGACGCCACGATCGCCCTCCAGCCTCGGGATCCGGCGGCCCTGACCGCGTTCGTCAAGGCGGTCTCGACCCCGGGCTCCTCCGTCTATCACCGCTACCTGAGCGTCGCCCAGTTCGCCGGCCGCTTCGGCCCCACGGCCGCCCAGGTGTCGAGCGTGCGGGCCGCGCTCGAGGCGGAGGGCCTGCACCCCGGGCGAATGGCTGCCAACGGCCTCTCCTTTGACGTCAGCGCGCCGGCCGGAACGATGGCGCGGGCGTTTTTCACCTCGTTCAAGCGCTACCGCGTCGCCGGTGGGCGCACCGCGTTTGCCAACACCGCCGCTCCCGCGCTCCCGTCATCGGTCTCCGGGGTGGTGCAGGGCGTCATCGGCCTGGACTCGCTGCAGGTGCCGATGCCCGCGGGGCTGCAGAAGGCCGGTCGCGCTCGGCCGCATGCCACCGCCGCCGCGACGCAGGCCTCGATCGCCCCCGGCGAGGGCCAGGCGTGCACCGGGGCAGCCGGCAGCGGCGGGTACACCGCCGGAGAGATCGCTGACGCCTACGGCCTCTCTGACCTCTACGCCGCCGGCGACGGCGGCAGCGGCACCACCATCGCGCTGTTCGAGCTCGAGCCCTACTCCGCCTCTGACATCGCGACTTACCAGCAGTGCTACGGCACGGCGACTCAGATCAGCAACGTCACGGTCGACGGCGGCCCGGGCACCGGCCCCGGTCAGGGCGAGGCCGCGCTTGACATCGAGGACCTCATCGGACTGGCCCCCAACGCCTCGCTGCTCGTCTACGAGGGCAGGAACAGCGGGGCGTCGGCCCTGGACACCTACCGCGCGATCGTCACCCAGAACCGCGCCAAGGTCATCTCGACCTCGTGGGGCCTGTGCGAGCCCCAGGAGGGGACCTCCGCCGCCGGCGCCGAGAACGATCTCTTCCTCGAGGCGGCCTCACAGGGTCAGACGGTCCTGGCCGCCTCGGGCGACCACGGCGTCAAGGACTGCACCAGCGGCTCCTCGACCAACATCCGGACCGTCGACGATCCCGCCAGCCAGCCCTATGTCACCGGCGTCGGCGGGACCTCGCTGACCGCCGTGGGCCCCCCGCCCACCGAATCGGTGTGGAACAGCACCTGGAACAAGGGCGCGGCCTCGGGCTCGGGCGGCGGCGGCGTCTCCAGCTTCTGGGGCGTGCCGAGCTACCAGTCGGGGATCGCCATCCCCCAGTCGTCGGTGACGTGCCTCGTCCCCAGAGGCACTGCCTGTCGTGAGGTGCCCGACGTCTCGGCCGACGCGGACATCGTCACCGGCTACAGCATGTACTTCAAGGGGCGCTGGCAGATCTTCGGCGGGACCAGTGCGGCCGCGCCGACGTGGGGCGCGCTTGCCGCGCTCGCCGATGCCTCGGTGGCCTGCACCGGCAAGTCGGTCGGCTTCACCAACCCCGCCCTCTATCAGGCGGCGCGCACCGACTACGGCACCTACTTCAACGACGTGACCAGCGGCAACAACTCCTTCGGCGGCCTCGCCGGCTTCAGCGCCGCCGGCGGTTACGACATGGCCTCGGGACTGGGCTCGCCCAAGGGCGCCGCGGTCGCCGCGGCCATGTGCGGCTCCACCTGGACCCCGCCCGCGCCGACCCCGACCCCTGCGCCGACCCCCGCGTCGGTCGTCACGCTGACCCACCCGCCGGCCCAGAGCGCTCGCGTCGGCCAGTCGGTCCGGCTCCAGCTGCACGCCACCGACAGCGCTGGCACGGCCCTCACCTTCCACGCCACCGGCCTCCCCGCCGGGCTGACCCTGGCTCCCAGCACCGGGCTGATCTCGGGCACCCCCAAGCGCACCGGCAAGTCCAGCACCACCGTCACGGTCACAGACACGGCGGGTTCCTCCGCGGCGGCTCCGGTCGCCTGGTCGATCGCCGGCCGCCCGACGATCAGCGGCGGGCTGTCGGTCAGCAAGGGCCGCCCCTCGCTGTCGCTGAAGGTGGGCGCCGGACGCAACGCGCCGCCCATCGAGTCGATCGTGGTCGCCCCTTCGGCCCATGTCCGTTTCGCCCGCCGCGTTCGCGACCTCGCCCGCGGGATCACTGTCCGCAACGGATCGGGCCACCGGATCAAGAGCGGCTCGCGCCTGCGCGGGGCCGACCTCGTCGTCACCCTGCATACGCCGGCCGTTCGCACCGCGTCGTTGCGCGTAACGGTGCCCGCCATCCTCCTGGTCAAGACCAAGAAGACCAAGAAGACCAAGGCGGGCAAGAGCCACAAGCCCGCCGCGCTGTCGGGCATCACCGTGACCGTCACGGTCACCGACGCCGATTCGGTCCGCACGGCTGTCGTCCTACGCTGAGTCTCGGGGCGCCCCGCTGACCCGCTCCGGCGGGAAATAGCGGGATCCAGATCGGGTTTTGGTAATTTGTTCGTGAGCCTTTCGCGGCACGCGACCGATCCCAACCCGGAAGGACCCCATGGAGCCAGCATCGATCCACACCAAGGCACCCCGCACCGGCTCGCTGGAGAACCCGGAGGTGGTGGAGAACGTCCCCGGCCACGTAATCCCGATCCTGGAACGGGAGTTCGACGACTTCGACACCGAGTCGAGCCGCTTTCTCAAGGGTGACCTGCAGGAGGACGACTTCATCAAGTTCCGTCTCAAGCAGGGCGTCTACGGCCAGCGCCAGGCCGACGTGCAGATG
>DASXCN010000524.1:0-1552 GCA_036491155.1 Solirubrobacteraceae bacterium
GTGCGCAATGATGAAGGCATGGCCCTCTCTGAACTCACCGCATCTCAGAGGGGCTTTCGCGGACTCTGGCAGCGACCGCGCTACCCGAGCTTCCTGCTCACGGTGTCGCTGTCGCGCACGAGCTCGGTGATGTTCAACACCGCGGGCGTGCTCCTCGTCCTGCAGCGAACCGGGAGCGCCCCGCTGGCCGGGCTCACCGCCGCCGCCGCCGTCGTGCCCGGCGCGCTGGCCGGCCCGGTGCTGGGCGCGTGGCTGGACGTCGCGCACCGGCGCCGGGTGCTGATCGTCGCCGACCAGCTGCTCAGCGTGGCCGGCCTGCTGGCGATCGTCGCCATCGCCGGCCACGCGCCGAATTGGACCGTGCCCGCGGTGACGGTCGTCTACAGCATCACGCGCCCATTCAGCATGGGTACGTTCTTCAGCGCGCTGGCGACGATCGCCGGACCGGATCTCCTCGATCACGCCAGCGCGGTGGAGGCGACCAGCCTCAACCTCGCGGTGATCGTCGGCCCGGCGCTGGCGGGCCTGCTGGCGGGGATGATCGGGGCCGCGTCGACGGTCGAGGTCCAGGCCGCGCTCACGATGGTGGTCGCCGTGCTGGTGGCCGTGAATCCCGCGTTCGAGGCCCGATCCGCGGAGCGCGCGACGAACGTGAGCGACGCGCTGCGCACCGGCCTGCGCGCGCTGGCCAAGGAGCGCGTGCTCCGTGCCACGTCGGTCTCCAGCGGCCTGGCCGGGTTCGGGTGGGGGCTGATGTTCGTCGGCTTCCCGCTCTACGCGGTGCAGATCCTCCACAGCCCGGCCCACACCAGCGGGTATCTGTGGGGCGCGGTGGCGGGTGGCTCGATCCTCGGCACGTTCGTCCTGCACGGGCCACCGGTGATGCGGCGCGTCGGGCTTTCCTACGGGATCCTCGGCCTCTCAGCCCTGCTGTGGCCCCTGGCCGGGTCGCTGGCGATCGGCATCGCCCTCATCGGACTCACCGGCTTCCTCGAGGGCCCGGCGTACTCGGGGTCGATCGCGCTGCGCCAGCGCCACACGCCCCCGGCTGGGCGGGCCCAGGTGATGACCACGCAGGCCAGCATCTCGCAGCTGATGGTGTCAGCCGGAGCGGTGATCGGCGGGGCCCTGCACGACCCGCGGGTGCTGATTCTGGTGTTCGTCGGCGTCAACCTCGTGGCGGCGGCGACGGCGATCAACCGGCGCTCCCTCACGCTCTCCTGACCTGCGCGACACTGTCAGTCGTGGCCTCGCCCCACGGCCCAACCCGGACGGTCGCGCGCGGAGATCTCATCGCCGAGCGCGACCCACGGCGCCCGTCGGGCTGGTTGTTGCGCCAGCGCGAGATGGACGCCTCCTACGTCGACCTGGCCGACCCGCTGCATCTGGAGTTCGACTACCTGCGCTGGATCCGCGTCGTCCTGCGCGCCGCCCACGCTCGCCGCGTGCTCCACGTCGGCGGGGGCGCCTGTGCGCTGCCGCGGGCGCTGGCCGCTGAGGATCCGGGCGGGCGACAGGAGGTCTGCGAGGTCGACGCCGATGTGCTGGCCAT
>DASXCN010000525.1:0-2035 GCA_036491155.1 Solirubrobacteraceae bacterium
ATCTGGGAGGGGTCGGGCAACGTCGCCGCGCTCGACGTGCTGCGCGCGATCGTCAAGGAGCCCGAGGGCCTGCCCGCGTTCCTGGCCGAGTGCGATCTGGCCGCCGGGGCCGAGCCGCGCCTCGACGCTCATCTCGCGCGCGTGCGCGCGCGAGTGCGCGAGACGTTTGGCGCCGACGACGGCGCGAGCGCGGAGGAGCGGCTCTACGCCGGTCAGTTCGGCGCCCGCCGCCTGGTGGAGGACCTCGCCGTGGCACTGCAGGCCTCGCTGCTGGTTCGCAACGCCCCGCCCGCGGTGGCCGACGCCTTCTGCGCCGGGCGTCTGGATGGCGACCGAGGCCGCGTCTACGGGACGCTGCCCGGAGGGGTCGACGCCAAGGCGATCATCGAGCGCGCGCTGCCTGTATGAGCGCGGTGCCTGTATGAGCGCGGTGCAGTACGCGGTGGACGGGCGGGTGGCGCGGCTCACCCTCAACCGCCCCGAGCGCGGCAACGGCATCAACCGCGCGATGCTGACCGCGCTCGAGCAGGCCGTCGAGCGAGCCGACCTGGACCCCGCGGTGTCGGTGCTGCTGTTGTCGGGCAACGGCAAGGGGTTCTGCGGCGGCTATGACCTGGTGCAGAGCGCCGAGGGTCAGGGGCGGCTCGAGGATGAGGCTGACGTCGCTGCCTCGGCTCCGTCCGGGTCGCCTCTGGACCCGGAGGTGATGCGAGCCAACCACGAGCCGTCGGGTGTCTGGGATCCGACGGTGGACTACGCGATGATGAGCCGCAATGTCCGCGCCTTCATGTCGCTGTTTCACTGCGGCAAGCCGGTGGTGTGCAAGGTCCATGGCTTCTGCGTGGCCGGCGGGACGGATATGGCGCTGTGCTCCGACCTGCTGGTGATCGCCGCCGACGCCAAGATCGGCTACCCGCCGGCGCGGGTGTGGGGCTCGCCCACGACGTCGATGTGGGCCTACCGGCTCGGCGCGCAGCGCGCCAAACGGCTGCTCTTCACCGGCGACTCGCTGTCGGGCGCCGAGGCGCTGGAGTGGGGGCTGGCGATCGAGGCGCCCGACCGGGCCGACCTGGACCAACGCACGGAGACGCTGGTGGGCAGGATCGCGCGCGTGCCCGTCAACCAGTTGCGGATGATGAAGCTCCTGGTCAATCAGTCCCTGTACGCGCAGGGCCTGCACGCCACCCAGGTGCTGGGCACGGTGTTCGACGGCGCGGCCCGTCACACGGCCGAGGGCTTCGCCTTCCAGCACGCGGCGGCCCGCGAGGGCTTCCGCGCCGCCGTCCGCGACCGCGACGAGCCCTTCGGAGACCTCGGCCCCTCGACGTTCAAGGGGTGAGCGCGGTGGGTACGGTCGCCACCGGCACCCGTGAGCGTCTGTTGTCGGCCGCGCGCCAGCTCATCGAGGAGGGCGGCTACGGCGCCGCGTCGGTCCTGGCCATCGCCGAGCGCGCCGGTGTGGCGGCCGGGACGCTCTACCGCCATTTCGCCTCCAAGGAGGAGCTGTTCGTCGAGGTGTTCCGGTCGGTGTGCGAGCGCGAGGAGCGCGCCATGCGCGCCGCCGCCGCCGGGCTGCCCGAGACCGCCACCGCGCAGGAGCGCCTGAAGACCGTGCTGGCCACCTTCGCGCGCCGCGCCCTGCGCAACCCGCGTCTGGCCTGGGCGCTCATCGCCGAGCCGGTCGACCCCCGCGTCGACGCCGAGCGGATCGCCTACCGAGCGCGGTACGCAGAGCTGATCGCCGCCGGCCTCGCGGCCGGGATCGCCGCCGGGGAGCTGCCCGAGCAGGACGTCGGCCTCACCGCCGCGGCGCTGGTGGGCGGGTGTGGGGAGGCGCTGGTGGGGCCGCTGTCGCCCCTGGCGGCGGGCGGGCCGGATGCCGACGAGATCGTGGCCGCGCTGCGGACATTCGTGGGGCGGGCGGTGGGCGCGCCGTGAGCGCCGCGAGCGAGGCGGGAGCGGTCCAGGTCACCCGTCAGGGGCCCGTCACCACCGTGCTGTTGTCGCGTCCGGAGCGGCGCAACGCCGTCGACCG
>DASXCN010000526.1:0-6634 GCA_036491155.1 Solirubrobacteraceae bacterium
TGGGTTCAGCCGCCCCAAGGCGCTCGTCCCGCTTTGCGGGCGCCCGATGCTTCAGTGGAGCGTCGCGGCACTGCAGGCCGTGCCCGCGGTCACGCAGATCGTGATCGCCCTCCCCGCCGACGAGCTCGACGCCGCCCCCGACGGCACCGTCGCGGTCCCCGGCGGGCTCCAACGCTCCCATTCGGTGCGCAACGCACTGACCGTGTGCGCCGGCGGCGACCCGGTGCTCGTCCATGACGCCGCGCG
Organism: Solirubrobacteraceae bacterium; assembly: GCA_036491155.1. GTDB lineage: Bacteria > Actinomycetota > Thermoleophilia > Solirubrobacterales > Solirubrobacteraceae > Palsa-465. Next base: position 247 of record DASXCN010000526.1, read on the forward strand.
GCCCCTGGCCACGCCGCAGTTGTTCGAGCAAGCGCTGGGCGAGCTCGACCGCCACCCGGAGGTCGCGGCCGTGATCGCCGCGGCACCTGTCGCCGACACCATCAAGCAGGTCGCCGATGACGGCGCCACGGTGTCGCGCACACTCGATCGCTCCACGTTGTGGGCGGTGCAGACGCCCCAGGTGTTCCGCCGCGCCGCGCTCGAGCACGCGCTGGGCTCGGCCACCGACGAGGAGCTGGGCCGTGCCACCGACGATGCGTGGCTGGTCGAGCGCTCCGGCGGCGCCGTGCGCATCCTCGGCTCAGACCCGGGCAACATGAAGATCACCACGGCCGAGGACCTGCGCGTGGCCGAGCTGCTGCTCTCCGAGCGGCGGACATGATGCCCGGCGCCTCCGCGAGACTCCTGACATGAGCACCGGTATCGGCTACGACTGCCACCGCCTCACGGCCGGCCGGCCCCTCGTTCTCGGTGGCGTCACGCTCGAGCACGAGCGCGGTCTCGACGGCCACTCCGACGCCGACGTCCTCACCCACGCCATCATCGACGCGATGCTCGGCGCCTGCGCGCTGGGCGATATCGGCCAGCACTTCCCCGACACCGACCCCAGCTACCGCGGCGCGGACTCGATCGAGCTGTTGCGCGCCACGGTGGCGCTGCTGCGCGACGCGGGCTATGCCGCGGTCCACGTTGACGCCACCGTACTGATTGAGCGGCCCAAGCTCGCTCCGGTCCGCGACCGGATGCGCGCCCGCCTGGCCGACGCGCTCGGACTCGATCTCGCGCACGTCAGCGTCAAGGCGACCCGCGGGGAGGGGATGGGCTTCGTCGGACGCGAGGAGGGCGTGGCGGCGCTGGCCGTCGCCACCGTCCGCGAGCTCTAGCCCGCGAGCTCTAGCCCGCGAGTTCGGTGCCCGCGGCTGCGCCGCGCGCCGACCGCCGCGCCGCCGCCTGCTCACGCATGCGCTCGTGCTCGACGAGCCGGGTGAGCTGTTGAACGGTGTGGCGCAGGTGGGAGCCGACGATCGGCTGGGCGATGCGCTCCGCGACCCATCCCGCGATGCCGGAGCCGGGAACGCTCGCCGCGAGCCGGATCTCGGCCGTCGTGCGCCCGGGGGCCACCGAGCGCAGCCGCCAGCGCCCGCGTTGATCCACGCCGGTGATCGAGGTCCAGGCCAGCTCCTTGGGCGGGTCCCACTCGACGATCTCGATCAGTCCGCCGATCTCGGCCGAGCCCACGCGCAGCAGCATCCGGTACCGCGCGCCGAGGCCGACGCGCTCCTCGCCCTCGATCTCCCACCGGGTCACGCCCGACATGAAGCTCAGCGCGCGCTCGGGATCGGCCACCACGGCCCACACGGTCTCGATGGGAGCGGACACCGTGGTGGCGGCGGTGGCCCTCATCCGATCACCGGCAGCCGCCGCTCTTCGGCCAGCGCGTCGAGGGTGTCCTGCATCAGCCGGATGAGGTGATCGTAGATCTCCTCCACGTCGGGATCGGGGCCGAACTCGGCCTTGAGGTCGATCGGGGGCAGCGTCTCGACGGTGATCTTCGCCGGCAGAGGAAGGTGGCCCAGCATGTCACCGACGTTCAGCCCCCACGGCAGCGACAGCGAGATGGGCAGCACCTTGAGGCGAAAGAGCCGGTCGAGCATGAGCAGCCGCGCCAGGCCCTCGCCGCGGGTCAAGAACAGCGCTGTCTCATGGCCGCCGATGGACACCACCGGCACGATCGGCACGTTCTCCTGCAGCGCCAGGCGGATGAACCCCTTGCGCCCGTCGAAGTCGACGCGGTTGCGCTGCCAGAAGGGGCGGTGCACCTCGTAGTCGCCGCCCGGGTACACCAGCAGGGCCGCTCCCGCCTGCAGTGCCTTGCGCGCGTTGGCCGGCGAGGCCGCCACCGTCCCAAAGCGCCGCAGCGACCCCAGGCCGGGCATCGACAGCACCAGGTTGTGGGCCAGCTGGTAGAAGGGTCGCTCGACGCCGAAGTAGGTGTTGAAGGCCAGCGTGAAGACGACCGTGTCCGGCGTCATGTTGCCCCCGGAGTGATTGCCCACCATCAGCACCGGGCCGTCGTCGGGGATGTTGCCCAGCCCTCGGACTTCGGCGCGGTACCACAGGCTGGAGGCCAGCCACATCAGCGGTAGCCGCTCGCGGATGAAGTCGGGATCGCGCTCGTCCAGGTCGGCACGCGGGATCCGGCTCGTCACCTGGCGCGCCACCCCGCGCGCGGCCCGGCCCAGCAGCGAGGGGCCCCGGTCCGCGCCGCCGCTGTCGGCGTGCGCCTCGTCTGAGCCGACGTGGCCGTTGCGGTGAGCCGTGTCGGCGACGCCGGCGCCTGCCATCAGCGCTGAGTCCTCACGCCGCCTGGCGCCCGGCGCGGTCGCCGCCGTGGTGCGGACGCGGCGTGCCCGGCCCCGCGACCGAGATCTCGTTGCGGGCGATGAAGCGGAGCAGGAGCTCGTTGGTGTCCTCGGTTCGCTCCACCTGGGGGACGTGGCCGCAGTCCTGGATCGTGACCTGCTCGGCGGTGGGCAGCCACTTGCGCACATGGCGTCCGAAGGCTGCGGGGACCAGGCCGTCGTGGGTGCCCCAGACGAACAACGCCGGCGGGCGCAACTCGGCCAGCCGCGGATAGAAGCCGTGACGCCCGTAGGGGGCCTCGAGGTAGATGTTGCGCGCCGAGGCCAGGAAGGCCAGCCGCGCCCCTGCCGAGTGGTAGATGCGCCGGAACTCGTCGACCATCAACTCGCCGACCTCTGGGTCGATGAGGTCGCGGTCGTAGAACAGGCTCCAGAACTGGGAGGCGACCGTGTTGCGCGTGAAGCCGTGGGGCAGGAGACCGAACTCGGGCCGCAGCAGCCGCACCAGTGGATGGAAGCCGCGCCTCACCCACGCCACCGCCGGACACAGCAGGCCCAGCGATCGGATCCGCTCGGGCTCCATCAGCCCCATCTCGATGGCGATCCGGCCGCCCATCGAGTTGCCGACGACGTGTGCGTGCGAGATGTCCTGGGCGTCCATGAAGGCGAGCATCGTCTCCGCGTACCAGCGGGCGTTGTAGGCGGCCCGCGCCGGCTTGGAGGACGAGCCGAAGCCGGGCAGGTCAGGAGCGTGGACCCGGTAGCGCTGGCCCAGCGCGGCGGCGGTGGCAAACAGAGACGCGCGCGTGCCCCCGAGGCCGTGCAGCAGGAGTACGTCGGGGCCGTGGCCCATGGTCAGCGAGGAGATGCGGTGGCGCCCGACCGGGACGTCGTGAATCTGTAGGAGCGGGGGCCGGCCGCCCGGGAGCCGGAACATGCCCTCGAAGCCGACGGCGTAGTCGAGGTTGCCGGTGACGCCCAGGCGCCGGCGCTCGAAGGCCTCGATCCCCGAGAGCTCACCCGCGCGCAGGGCTCGCCAGGTCTCGGCGTCGGTGGAGATGATCACGTCCGGGGTGCGGCGGGACGCGCCCTTGCGCACCCGGGCGCCGTGCGCGGTGCACCGTACCTCCCACGTGTGCCCGAGGTCGCAGAGCCGGATGTTGTAGGTGGCGTCGAACCCCGGATCGGCGCCGAGATAGCGCTCGGGCAACGTGCGGAACGCGGTCTCGACGTCCGCCAGCCGGCGCGATCGGTCTGGGGTGATGGGCATCGCCATCCGATTAACGGTGACGGCTGGTCCGGATGGCCGCGGGCGCACAGATTCTCATCGGTGGCTGAAACGGCGTGGGCGCTAGGCTCGGGCCACCTTGCGCACCGTGACGCTGCACGACACCCGGACCGGGCAGGTTCGGGAGCTCGTCCCCGAGACCGCGGGGAAGGTCCGGATCTATGCCTGCGGGCCGACCGTCTACAGCCGGGTGCACGTCGGCAACGCTCGCCCGTTCGTCGTCTTCTCCGTGCTCAAGCGGTTCCTGGTCCATGAGGGCTTCGAGGTGGAGTTCGTGGCAAACATCACGGACATCAACGACAAGATCTACGTGGCGGCTCGCCAGGCCGGCATCCCCAGCCAGGACCTCGCCGAGCAGATGACCGCCGCCTACAAGGCCGATACGACGGTCTTCGGGCTCGGGCGCCCCGATCACGAGCCGCTGGCCAGTGAGACGATCGACGAGATCGTGAGGTTGATCGAGGAATTGGTAGAGGGAGACCATGCCTACTCGGCAGACGGTGACGTCTATTTTTCGGTTCGTTCCTACCCCCAATATGGCGAACTCTCCCATCGTCAGGTCGACCAGATGGACCAGGGCGAGGACATCGAAGGGGCCGACCGCAAGCGCGATCCGCTCGATTTCGCCCTGTGGAAGGGGCACAAGGAGGCCGAAGACACCTCGTGGCAATCGCCCTGGGGGCCGGGACGGCCCGGCTGGCACATCGAGTGCTCCGCGATGGCCGAGAAGCTGCTGGGCGTCGGCTTCGAGATCCATGGCGGCGGCTCAGACCTCATCTTTCCCCATCACGAGAACGAGGCGGCCCAGACGCGGGCGGCCCGGGACGAGGACCTGACGCGCCTGTGGGTCCACGTCGGGCTCCTGCGGCTGGACAGCGAGAAGATGTCCAAGTCCGTGGGCAACGTGTTCATGCTGGGCGAGGCCCTGGAGCGCCACGGGCCCGAGACGCTGCTCATGTACTTCGCCGGCGCCCACTACCACCAGCCGATGGAGTACGACGAGGACCGCCTGGAAGAGGCCCGTGCCCGTGCCGCGGGAATCCGGAACACCGCGCGTGCTCTGGTGGACGGGCCCAGTCCGGAGTGGTCGGCGCCGCTCAAGGGCCGGTTCTTCGACGCACTGGCCAACGACTTCAACACCCCGAGAGCGCTGGCGGTCGTGGCGGAGTGGGGGAGGGAGGCCAACCGCAGCGGTCCGGGGACCGTCGGCGGCGCGGACTTGGGCGAGATGCTCGACATCCTCGGCCTGGCCAGCCTCATGGAGTCGGTCTCCGAACCGATCTCCGACGATGTGGCGGCGCTTCGCGACGCCCGTGAAAGTGCCCGCCGCGACCGTGAATGGGGTGAGGCCGACCGCCTGCGCGACGAGCTGCGCGCGCTGGGCTGGGAGGTCCGCGACGGGCCCGACGGGCCCGAGCTGCTCCCGGCCGCCTGAGCTCGTCCGCCGTCTCGGTCTCGGGCGTCCGCCCGCTCCGGCAGTCGCCCCTCGGCGCAAGCCGCTTTGCATAACACCGTATTTCGCTTGACAGCCGTGCGGTGCTATGTCAAGCTCGCGCCCGGTTAGTAACGATCAACCTCAGCTTTAGTCTGTGGTTGGACGGGGAGTAGGGCGTCTCTGACGGCCGCTTTCTGGGAAAAGCTATATACGGTGCGGCGCCAGGGGAGGTAGCGCGCCACGACAAACCGGCTTCCGTGTGCACGGGAGTCGGGAAAGGCTGGTTTCGTGGCACGACTCTCTGCAAACACTCAGGGTCAACCTCGGGTTGAGGATGGCTATCTCATCGCGCTGGCCAAACAGGGTCACGCGGATGCCTATGACCGCATCGTGCGCCGTTATTACGGTTTCGTGCGGTTGAAGGCCTCGTCGTACTTCCTGGCCGGCGGGGACGCCGACGATCTCATCCAGGAGGGCCTCGTCGGCCTCTACAAGGCCGTGCGCGACTACCGCACCGACCGGGAGTCGAGCTTCCGCAACTTCGCGGAGCTGTGCATCACGCGCCAGATCATCACCGCGGTCAAGACCGCCACGCGCAACAAGCACACGCCCCTCAACCAGTACGTCTCGTTCTCCAGCACCCCCGCGGGCGGGACCGGCGACGGTGAGCCGACCCTCGACGAGGTGATCCCCGGCTCCACGGTCCATGACCCGGTCAACCAAGTCATCTCCAGCGAGGAGTTGCGCGCGCTCGTGGCCTGCATCTCCACCGCTCTCTCCGAGCTCGAGTCGCGCGTCCTCGCGCTCTATCTCGACGGCCACTCCTACGAGGAGGTGGGCCACCGGCTCGGCTGCGATTGCAAGACCGTCGACAACGCGCTCCAGCGCGTCAAGCGCAAGGTCGGCGCGCACCTGCTGACTCGCGCGGTCCCCGCCTAGCGCATCGTCTCCGCGTCGGCGGTGGGGACTCCATCCGCGGTGGGGACGCGGATCTGGAACTCAGCCCCGCCGCCCGGCTGGCCGCCCGCCGTCACTGTGCCGCCCATCGCGGTCGCCAGCTCCTTGACGATGGCCAGGCCCAGTCCGGAGCCCACGGGGCGCGCTGACCGGTACCGGTCATACAGATAGAACCGCTCAAAGGCGCGCGGCAGGTCCTCGGTGGCCAGCCCCGGACCCGTGTCACGGACCGTGATCGTCCCCGAGGCGACGCGGACCTCCACGGAGCCGCCCGCCGGGGTCACGCGCAGCGCGTTTTCGATGAGATTCGACGTCGCCTGCAGCAGGCGCCCCTCGTCGCCCATG
>DASXCN010000527.1:0-7253 GCA_036491155.1 Solirubrobacteraceae bacterium
GGGCGGAAGCTGCGGTCGAAGTCACGGGTGCGGTCGACCGAGCCGACGATCGTGTCCAGCGCGACCACCTTGAGCCCGATCCGCCGCTCTGACACGAACCCGAGCGCCTCGACGACCTCCTCGTAGGGAAGCACCATCCGGACGTCGTCGGGCTCGCCGCGCAGACGTGCGTTCAGACGCGACGCGACCGCGCGGCGGCGGGCACGCATGAAGTCGTTCTGTGCGTCCTGATCCGGGAGGCCGGTCGATCGCGGCGCGGGCACGTCAACGGCCGCTCGCCCAGGGCCTGCGCCCGCCCCGCCCGCTATTCAGCGAGCAGACTGAGCCCGTTCTCGGGGTCGAACAGGTGCAGGTAGTCGGCGTTGAACCAGAGCTCGATCTCCTGACCCTGGCGCACCTTGCTCGCGGACTCGAGCCGCGCGACGATCTGCGTCCCCTCCTGGGAGGGAAGCTCGGTCGTGCCCGCTTCCTCGGCCAACTCCTGAAGCTCCTGCGCGGCGACCTGCTCGGCCTCGACGGTGAAATACGCGTAGAACTCCGATCCCATCGACTCGAGCACGTCGATCTTGGTCCGGAACACCGTTCCGTTGCCCTTGTCTTGCACCAGTGCGGCATCCTCGAAGTCATCGGGTCTCAGGCCGGCGATGACGCCGTTGCGCCCGCCGCCCGGGCCCGCCTGCAGACGAGCGCGCAGCGCGTCGGGAATGTGCACGTCGCCGATCGGCAGCTTGACGACGTCGCCGTCGATGTGGGCGGGCAGGAAGTTCATCGCCGGCGAGCCGATGAAACCGGCGACGAACAGGTTCTTCGGCCGGTTGTAGAGCTCCATCGGGGCGCCGACCTGCTGCAGCACGCCGGCGCGCAACACCGCGATCCGGTCGCCGAGCGTCAACGCTTCGGTCTGGTCGTGGGTGACGTACAGTGTCGTCGTCTCCAACCGCTGCTGAATCCTGGAGATCTCGGCGCGCATCTGCACCCGCAGCTTGGCGTCGAGGTTCGACAGCGGCTCGTCCATCAGGAACGCGCTCGGGTTACGGACGATGGCGCGGCCCATCGCCACCCGCTGGCGCTGGCCGCCGGACAGGTTGGCGGGCTTGCGCTCCAGGTGCTGCTCGAGGTCGAGGATCCGCGCCGCCTCGTTGACCTTCTGATCGATCTCGGCCTTCGGCGTGCCGGCCAGCTTGAGCGCGAAGCCCATGTTCTCGCGCACGGTCATGTGCGGATACAGGGCGTAATTCTGGAACACCATCGCGATGTCGCGATCCTTGGGGGCCCGGTCGTTCATCAGCTGGCCGCCGATCTTCAGCTCGCCGCCGGTGATGTCCTCGAGCCCCGCCACCATCCTCAGCGCCGTCGACTTGCCGCATCCCGAGGGACCGACGAGGATCATGAACTCGCCGTCGGCGACGTCGAGGTTGAGGTCCTTGACGGCTTCGAAGCCGTCGCCGTAGCGCTTGGTGATGTGCTCCAGTGCGATCTCAGCCATGAGAGCTCTCCTTATCCCTTGACGGCGCCCGCAGTCAGGCCGGCGACGATCCGGCGCTGGAACACGAGCACGATAATGATGACGGGGATCGTGACGACCACGGCGGCCGCGGCGATCGTGCCGATTGGCTCCGTGAATTGCGAGGCGCCGGGGAAGGCCGCAATCGCCGCGGGCACCGTCTCGGCCGAGTTGGTCGACGTCAGCGTTGACGCGAACACGAAGTCGTTCCAGCAGATCATGAAGACCAGGATGCCCGTGGTGAAGATTCCCGGTGCGGCCAGCGGGGCAATCACTTTGACGAAGGCCTGGTACGGCGTAGCGCCGTCAACCTGTGCCGCCTGTTCGAGCTCCCACGGGATCTCTCTGAAAAACGTCGAGAGGACGAAGATCGACAACGGCAAGGCGAAGGTCATGTACGGGATGATCAGTCCGGGCCACGTGTCATAGAGGCCGATGTTGCGCCACAGGTTGTACAGCGGGCCGACGAGCGAGATCGGCGGGAACATTGCGATGGCCAGTGAGGCGAGCAGGAGGACGTTCTTGCCCGGGAAGTCCAGTCGGGCGATCGCGTACGCCGCGAAGCATGCGATGAACACCGCGATCACGGTGGAGATCAGAGCGATCCCGATCGAGTTCCGCAGCGCGTCGGTAAAGATCGACTGCTTGAAGATCGAGCTGTAGTTCGAGGTGGTGAACTTGGTGGGGAAGAAGTTGCCATCGCCGATCGTGGTCGGGTCCTTCAGCGACAGCGAGATGATCCAGATCACCGGGACCAGCGCAAACAGGGCGATCAGCACAACCGCGCCCGACCAGCCGAGCCGCTTCTGGAATGTGCTCTCCATGATCAGTCACCCCCCGTCGGACTCGCGCCGGCTCCGAACACCTTGATGAATAGGAACGCGATGATCCCGACGAGGACGAACAGCAGCACCGAAACCGTCGACCCGAGTCCCAGGTTGAGACGATTGAGCAGCTGGTTTGACGCCAGCACAGAGAGCGTCTCGGTGTTGTGAGCCCCGTTGTTGAAGATCACCACCGTGTCGTAGATCCGGATGGCGTCCAGGGTGCGGAACAACAGCGCCACGAGGATCGCCGGCTTCATCAGTGGGATCGTGATCTTCCAGAAGCGCTGCCAGGTGGACGCTCCGTCCACTTTGGCCGCCTCGTGCAGTTCGTCGGGGACGAGCGCCAGACCGCCGAGCAGAAGGAGGGCCATAAATGGCGTGGTCTTCCACACCTCGGAGATGATCACGGCGATATAGCTGCCCGTCGTGCTGGCCAAGGGGTCGCTCTTGATGCCGAATAGCCCTGGAATCCAACCGGAGTCGAGCTCGAAGGCGTAGCGCCAGGAGTAGGCGGCGACGACGGTGATGATCCCGTAAGGGATCAGAGCGACGGCCCGTACGGCGCCGCGGGCGAAGATGACCCGGTGCATGGCGAGCGCGACGAGCATCCCGAGGACGAGCTCGAGGGAAACCGAGAAGACGGTGATGATGAGCGTGTGCGCGACATCGGCCCACCACAGCGGTGAGCTGAGCACAGAGCCGTAGTTATCAAAGCCGATGAACTGGTTGTTCTGCGGGAAGCGCAGGTCCGCGCGCTGCAGCGAGAGGATGAAGGTGTTGATGATCGGCCAGATCGCCACCAACACCATCACGATGACGGCGGGCGCGATGAGCATGTACGCGAGCCGGCGCTCCGCTTTGACGCGGTCGGTCAGGTGGCGCCGGCGCGGCGTCTGCTCGGTCGCCGTGCCCGTCCCAGTGGCTTGTATCGCGCTCAAATCAGGGCTCCTGAACTCAGGGCCGCCTTGAGCTGACTGTTCAAGGTGCTCAGGACGGACTTCGGATCGATTGAACCGGGGGGCGACAGCGCCTTCTGGATGGCGATCGTCACGTCGGCATAGGCCGGCGTCTGGGGCCGGATCCCGGCGTCAGCGAGCTGCTGCTTGATCAGCGCCTTGAATGGATAGGGCTTGGCGAGCGCGGGGTCGTTGTAGAGCGAGGCCAGCGTGGGGGGCAGGCCGCCCTTGATCGCGTCGACCTTCTGGTTGGCCGCGTTCGTCAGGCACTTGATCGCCTCGAAGGCGTACTGCGGGTACTTCGAGAAACGCGACACGCCCAGGTTCGAGCCGCCGATGGTCACCTTGGCGGGCTGTCCGGCGTTCACCGACGGATAATTGGTGTAGCCCATCTCCTTGGCCAGCTTGGGATCGTCGGCCTGGATCGATGGATACACGAACGGATAGTTGAGCTCGAAGGCCGCGGTGCCGCCCTCGAAGGCCAGGCGGCCGGCGTTCTCGTCGGAGTTCGACAGGGCCGGATCGGCGGCCGGCGAGGTGGCCAGGGCGTGGATGATCGCGGCCGCTTTTTGGGCGGACGCGCCCAGGGACACGGTGCGCGGCCCCTTCAGAATCGTGCCTCCGGCCGAGTCGACCAACGTGTTGAACCACACCGTGAGGCCTTCGTACTGCTTGCCCTGGATCTCGATGTAGTGCGGCTTGCCCTCCTGGGCCAGTTTCTTGGCGTCGGCCAGCATCTCCGCCCAGGTCTTGGGCGGGTTGGGCACGAGATCCTTGCGGTACCAGAGCAGCTGGGTGTTGGAGTTGTCCGGGGCGCCGTAGATCTTGCCCTTCCACGAGGCGGTGGCCAGCGGTCCCGGAAGGTCGCCCTTGAGCGCGTCCCGGTTGGCCCCGATCCACGGCCGCAGCCATCCGGCGTCGGCGAACTCGGGCGTGTAGGTGACGTCCATTCCGATGATGTCGATGGAGCTGTCCTTGGCCGCCAGGCGGCGGACCAGCTCCTGGCGCTGCCCGTCGGCGTCGGTGGGCAGCGTGTTCAGCGCGATGTTGTACTTGCCGCCCGAGGCCTTGGAGCAGACCTGGGCCGCGTGCGCGAACGATCCTGACGGCTCGGGGAAGATGTACCAGCTGAGCGTGGGGGGTCCGCTCGACCCACCACACGCGGCTATGGCCAGCGCCGCCAAAACAGCGGCTAGGCCTGTGAGCCCTCCCTTACCAAGCGCTCTCACGGCACCTCCATTGTCCTTCCTCAGAAAGCGAGCCTACCCCCAGAACCCAATCTCACAAACTTCAGCACGCGTTTGTGCGTGATCGGGGGCCCGGCGCCGCTCAGACGGCCCGCGCGACCCAGCCGCCGCGGGCGGGAATGACCGTCAGGTCGGCGCCGTCCCCCGGGCGAGCCTCGAGCTCGAGCTGCCCGCCGGCGGGCGTGGCTGCGGGTGCGGGCGCGTCGCTGAGGTTGACGGCCACGATGTACTCCCCCCGTCGCAGGGCGATGGTGCCGGGCGCACATTGGAGGAGTTTGGTCTCGTTGCTGGTCAGCCGGGAACGCAGCGCCATCGCACGGCGGGTCAGGGTGAGCGTGGAGTGGGGGTCCTTGATCTGTTGCGCGGCGCCCGAGCCCGGCGGTCGCGTGGGCGCGAGCCACGGCTGGGCGGTGCTGAAACCGCCGTACGGGGCGTCGCCGTCCCACACCATCGGGGCGCGGAAGGGATCGCGGTGGTTACGGTCCTGCGGGGGGCTGGCCATCGGCGCGTCGGCGAAGCCCAGCTCGTCGCCCTGGAGGAGGAAGACCGGACCGGGCAGCGTGAGCAGCAGCAACGCCACAGCCCGAGCGTTGTCGGGCCCGGCTCGGGTGACCAGGCGGCTGAAGTCGTGGTTGGAGAGCACCCAGCCCTGGCCCCCGGTGGTGAGGCCGGCCTCGATCGCCGCGCGCAGGGTCGCGGCGTCGCCGACCGCGAACAGCTCCTCGAAGTTGAAGACGACGTCGAGCGCGGCCAGGTAGGGGGCGGCCTCCTCGATGGGCAGATACACCTCACCGACCAGCAGCACGTCGCCCACCGCTCGGCGGATCGCCTGCAGGGCATCGCCGATGTCGGGGGCGTTGCGCGAGTGGACGTGGTCGAGCTCGAGGTCCTGGGCATCGCCGGGGAGGGCGGACTGGTGCGTGGCCGGCGGGTCGTCGCGCAGCGCCGCGTCCTTCAATAGGCGATCGAGCGCATCGAGCCGGAATCCGTCAACGCCCCGCTGCACCCAGAAGTCCATGGCGTCGGTCATCTGTTCGCGCACCTCGGGGTTGCGCCAGTTGAGATCGGCCTGCTCAGGAAAGAACGAGTGCAGGAAGTACCGGCCGCGCTCCTCGTCAAAGCCCCACGACGACCCGCCGAACGCCGCCCGCCAATTGTTCGGCCTGTCCGTCCACACGTAGTAGTCGGGGTGCTGGCGAAACCACGGGTGCTGGATCGACGTGTGGCAGGGGACGAAGTCCAGCAGCACCTTGAGGCCGAGCTCGTGCGCGCGGGTGACCAGCGCGTCAAGATCCTCCAGAGTGCCGAACGCCGGCTCGACATTGCGGAAGTCGCTGACGTCGTACCCGAAGTCCGCATTGGGCGACGGGTAGATCGGCGAGAGCCACACCGCCTGCGCGCCCAGCTCCGCGATGTGCGCCAGCCGCTGCAAGACGCCGGGCAGATCGCCCACCCCGTCCCCGTTGCTGTCCTGAAACGAACGCACGTAGACCTGGTAGATGACCGCCTGCTCCCACCACATGGCGCGTGAGCCTAGATGGTTGATTCCATCTAGCGGCCGCACAGCGCGCACCGGTCCCAGTCAAACGGCCGCGGCAGGCGTCGCAACTGCCCGTCGTTGTGGCTCCATCCGCGGTTGACGTATCGGCCGATGGCCACCACCGCCACACGCTCGGCGCCCGCCGCCTTCAGCGCCGCGGCGGCGCTGCGCGCGTTGGCGCCGGTCGTCCACGTGTCGTCGATCAGCAGCACCGCTCGACCCCGCAGCGCTCTGCTCGCCGCATAGCGCTCAGCGCTGAACTGGTGCGCGGTCACGGAGGCATCGGTGCGGCCCAGGAGGCGCTCGTACCGCGGCGCCAGCGGCTTGACCAGCTCGCCGACCAGCCGGTGCAGAGGGTGTGTCCCGTCCCGGCCCGCATCGCTCGATGGCACGGTGGTGACCACATCGAACGCGTCCACGCCCGCCGCCCGCACCAGGCAGCCCTCGTGGTCGCCGACATGGCGCCACAGCACCGCGGCCAGCCCGGCCGTGAGGTAGCGCCCCGCCGGTTCGGCGTAGCGCTTGTATCCGCCCAGCGCGTGATTGAGCTGCTCTCCTCCGATCGAGTACGAGATCGGCGCCATCGCGTCCACCCACCCGCCGTCGTGCGAGCAGTGGTAGCACCGCGTCCCGCCATCGGTCAGGTCGAAGCAGTCCGCGCACACGTCGGGCCCAGGCCGCGGACCCAGCATGAAGTTCGCGTAGGACGCGCTCAACTCGTGGACGTGTGCCACGGCGGCTACTCAACGAGCTCATCCATGGCATCGAGCCGCTCCACCGTCTCCATCACCTGCGCCGCCTCGTCGACCACGTACACGCCGGGACGTTCAGCGAACTCGCGCGCCCACGGCTCGCCCAGCACCGCGCTCCACAGGAACACCGGGCGCCCATGGGCCAGTGCCAGCCGGGCCTGCAGGCGCGCTCCGCTGCGAAATGAGGCCTCCACCACCACCGTGCCCAGCGCCAGGCCCGACATCACGCCGTTGCGTCGCGGGAAGCTGGTGCGGCTCGGCGCCGCGTCGGGCCAGAACTGCGAGACCACCGCGCCCTCGGCGCCGATCCGGCGCTGCAGCGCCTCGTTCTCCGGCGGATAGCTGTGGTGCAGGCCCGTCCCGATCACGGCGACGGTGCGACCGCCGGCGGCCAGCGCAGCCTCGTGTGCCGCCGTGTCGATGCCGG
>DASXCN010000528.1:0-2520 GCA_036491155.1 Solirubrobacteraceae bacterium
CAATGGGGCGCGCAGGCGCTGCACCCCGGCTACGGCTTCCTCTCGGAGAATCCGGCGCTGGCGCGGGCGTGCGCGGACGCCGGGGTCACATTCATCGGGCCGCCGCCCGAGGCCGGCGAGCTGATGGGCGACAAGCTGCGCGCCAAGGAGGCTGCCGTGGCGGCCGGAGTCCCGGTGGTCCGGAGCTTCACAGAGGCCGAGGCCCGGGGCGCGGTCGGCGACGGGGTGTATCCACTGCTGGTCAAGGCCGCCGCCGGCGGAGGGGGGCGCGGCATGCGCGTGGTGTCGCGCCCGGAGGACCTCGACGCCGCCCTGGCCTCGGCACGCCGTGAGGCCAGGGCCGGGTTCGGCGACGACCGCGTGTTCATCGAGCGCTTTCTCCCGCGGGCGCGGCACCTGGAGGTCCAGGTGATCGCCGACGCCCACGGGTCCGTGCTGCACCTCGGCGAGCGCGAGTGCTCCCTGCAGCGACGCCACCAGAAGGTGATGGAGGAGTCCCCCTCCCCCGTCGTCTCGCCTGAGCTGCGGGCCGCGCTCGGCGCAGAAGCCGTCGCCCTGGCCCGGGCGGCGGGCTACGTCAACGCCGGCACGGTCGAGTTCATCGCCGACTTCGCCGACCCCGCACACCACTTCTTCCTGGAGATGAACGCCCGGCTGCAGGTTGAGCACCCCGTCACCGAGCTCGTCACGGGCCTTGACCTGGTGGAGCTGCAGTTGCGCGTCGCCGCCGGCGAGCCGCTGCCCATCACGCAGGAGCAGGTGACCCTGGAGGGTCACGCCGTCGAGGTGCGCGTCACCGCCGAGGACGCCGCCCGCGACTTCCTCCCCGCCGCCGGGCGCGTGCTGGCCTATGCGCGGCCACGCGACACCGCCGCCGTGCGCATCGACGACGGCATCGAGCGGGGGTCGGTGGTGGACACGAGCTACGACTCGTTGCTGGCCAAGGTCATCGCCCACGGCAGCGACCGCGCCCAGGCGCTGGCCCGCCTGGACCAGGCGCTTGCGGAGTTCACCGTGCTCGGTGTCACCACCACCACGCGATACCTGCGCGGCCTGCTGGCCGACGAGGCGGTCCGCGCGGGCGAGATCGACACCGGGCTGATCGACCGCCGCGGCGTCCCGCCCGAGCCGATCGCCGACGAGGGCGTGGCCATCGCGGCCGCGATGCTCATCCTGGCCGATCGCGCTGCCCGCGCCGAGGACGAGGATGGGCGCGGGGGCGGGCGGGATCCTTTTCAGCGCGTCGACGGCTGGCGGCTCGGCGGCGTCCGTGCCTCCTCGCACTGGCGCCTGTCGGTCAGCGGCGGTGAGCCGGTCGACGTCTCGGTGCCGCCCGAATACGTGGAGATGGTGAGCCCGCAGGGCGACGGCCGCTTCGCCGTCGCTGATCGCGGCGAGTGGCTGTTGGCCCGCGACGGCGATGTCACCTGGATCGGCCACGGCGGCTCGGCCTGGGCGGTGCGGTCGGTCGCCGGCGGCGCGGCCGCGGACGCAGCCGCCAGCGGCGACGTGCGCGCTCCGATGCCCGGCCAGGTCCTGCTCGTCCACGCCGCCGCCGGGGACCGGGTGAGCGCCGGGGACCCGCTGGTGGTGCTGGAGTCGATGAAGATGGAGTTGGTACTCACGGCGCCCATCGACGGCGAGGTCGCTGAGCTGACTGTCGCTGTCGGTGACAAGGTGGCCGTGGACCAGCCGCTGGCCCGCGTGGAGGCGGCCGCGTCGTGAACGTCCTGCGCTCCCAAGCCAGCCCCGGCTCCGACGAGTTTCGCGCCAACCACGACGCCAACATGGGGCTCGTCGGCGACCTCAACGCCCAGCTGGAGCGCGTCCGCCAGGGCGGCGGCGAGCGCGCCCGTGAGCGTCACGTCGGCCGCGGCAAGCTGCTCCCGCGCGAGCGAGTCGACCGCCTGCTCGACCCTGGGGCCCCGTTTCTGGAGTGCTCGGCGCTCGCCGCCCACGGCCTCTACGACGACGAGGCGCCGGGCGCGGGGATCATCACCGGCATCGGCCGTGTCTCGGGGCGCGAGTGCGTGATCGTCGCCAACGACGCCACCGTCAAGGGCGGCACCTACTACCCGATGACGGTCAAGAAGCACCTGCGTGCGCAGGAGATCGCGCTCCAGAACCGCCTGCCGTGCATCTACCTGGTGGACTCCGGCGGCGCCTTCCTCCCGCGCCAGGACGAGGTCTTCCCCGACCGTGAGCACTTCGGCCGGATCTTCTTCAACCAGGCCACGATGTCGGCGCGAGGTATCCCTCAGATCGCCTCGGTGATGGGCTCGTGCACGGCCGGCGGCGCCTATGTGCCGGCGATGAGCGACGAGACCGTGATCGTGCGCAACGAGGGCACGATCTTCCTCGGCGGCCCGCCCCTGGTGAAGGCGGCCACCGGCGAGGAGGTCACCGCCGAGGAGCTGGGCGGCGGTGAGCTGCATTCGCGCACCTCCGGCGTCACCGACCATCTCGCCGACGACGACGACCACGCGCTGCAGATCGTCCGAGACATCGTCGCCACCCTGG
>DASXCN010000529.1:0-3794 GCA_036491155.1 Solirubrobacteraceae bacterium
CAGCACTTCTTCAAGACCTACACCGAGAAGCTGTGGGGCGTCTCGGCGACCGAGATCCGCGCCGAGTGGGCGGCGCAGCGCATCAAGGGCCTGTCGTTCTTCTCCGCCGCCAAGGCCGCCTTCTTCGGCAACGAGGGCAACAAGATCAAGTCGCTGATCTCCGAGTTCAACTACCCCCGCTTCGGCCCGGGCCAGATGTGGGAGCAGATGACCGCCGACATCACGGCGCAGGGCGGCGAGGTGCGCCTCAACGCACCGGTGACCCGGCTGCGCGTCTCCGGCGGCCGTGTGACCGAGGTGGTGGCCGGCGGCGAGACGCTGTACCCGTCGCACGTCATCTCCTCGCTGCCGCTGCGCACCACGGTGGGGATCACTGAGCCCGAGGCGCCACTCGAGGTCCGCGACGCCGCCCGGGGCCTGCGCTACCGCGAGTTCCTCACCGTCCTGCTGGTCATCGACGTCGACGACCCCTTCGACGACAACTGGATCTACATCCACCAGCCCGGCGTGCGCGTCCTGCGCATCCAGAACTTCAAGTCCTGGAGCCCCTGGATGGTCCCCGAGGGCGAGACCGCCTCCTCGATCGGGATGGAGTACTTCTGCTTTGAGGGCGACGAGCTGTGGAACATGGCCGACGACGACCTGGTGGCGATGGCCGGCCAGGAGATCGAGAAGCTGCACCTGGCTCGGGCCGACAAGGTGCGCTTCGGGTTCGTCGAGCGCGTGCACAAGGCCTACCCGATCTACGACGAGCTCTACGGCGAGCGCGTGAAGACAATCCGGGGCTGGCTGGAGACCGTCTCCAACCTCACCCAGGTCGGGCGCAACGGCCTGCACCGCTACAACAACTCCGATCACTCCATGCTCACCGCCATGCGCGCGGTGGACAACATCCTGGAGGGCACCCACCACGACATCTGGGCCGTCAACGCCGAGAGCGTCTACCACGAGGAGCACCAGGAGAACGAGGACCCCTACCGGCGACCCCCGACGACTCCGGCCATGGAGCAGCCGCTCGCCTCTGAACGATGAAGCGCGCACTCGCCCTGCTGACCGTGCTCCTGCTGCTGACCGCGGCACCGGGCGCAGCGCTGGCGGCGACCACCGCCACCAAGAACGGCGACAAGTCCAGCGCCTCGAGCGCAGCGGGCGGCTCGGGCTCAGGCGGCGCCCCCGCCGCCAGCACCAACCCGTCGGAGGCGGCCACCTCGGGCCCATCCACCGCCCCCGCGGTCCCCATCACGCCCAACGGGTCCACCAACCCGCTCTCGGGCG
Organism: Solirubrobacteraceae bacterium; assembly: GCA_036491155.1. GTDB lineage: Bacteria > Actinomycetota > Thermoleophilia > Solirubrobacterales > Solirubrobacteraceae > Palsa-465. The sequence goes on from DASXCN010000529.1 coordinate 1,276, forward strand.
GCGTCTCCCCGGTGTCGCCGGCCCCGACGCCCACGCCCACCGCCACGACCCCGGCGGTCACCAACCAGGCCGTGCAGACCAACGGCAGCAGCTCACTGTCGGGCGGCAGCGCCCTGGTCATCGTGGTCGGCGCCGTGGTCGTCCTGAGCGGCATCGCCTTCTTCATCTGGCGCGACGCGCGCCGCCGGGCCCCCGTCCGCGCGGCCGAGGCCGGCGTGGGCGGCACCGGGCGCCGGGCGGGCTCCAAGGCCCCGCCCAAGCCGCGCAAGCTCAGCACCGCTGAGCGCAAGCGGCGCAAGCGCGGCAAAGCCCGGTAGGCGGCCAGCCCGCCGGCGCCCACGCGCGGGCCGAGCACGCCAACGACGGAGTCTCTCTGGTCGCGCGGCCGTATATGCGCGCGCGTGACCGCGCCGCCGCTCAGTCGCCGACGGCGTCGAGCAACCGCAAGGTGCGCCGGCCCTTGATGAGCTGGCGCTCGACGGTACGCAGGCTCATGCCGGTTTCGGCGACCATCTCTGGATAGCTGAAGCCGAGTCCACGGAGCCAGATGAGGCGCTCCTGGCGCCCGGGCAGCTCTCGGAGGAGCTCGAGCCGTAGCCGTGGGCCCACGAGCTCCTCCGGCGCGGGGGCGGCACGGCTGATGCGCAGGTCGTCGGTCTCCTCCATGATCTCCTCGAGCGACAGGTCGTGGCCGGCCCGCCGCACGAGCTTGAACACCTCGTGCAGCGCCGTCGCGATCAGCCAGGAGACGGCCCGATCCCGCTCCACTCGCTGGCGGTGGTGCAAGAGCCGGATCCAGGCGAACTGGCAGGCGTCGTCGATGACCGCCTCCGGTGCCGTCACCTCGTTGCACACCTGGCCGCGCACCAGGCCCGCGGCCCGCGCGTAGAGCTCTGCCACCTCTCCGATGTGACCGAGTGGGCATTCGTCGATTGTGGACGCCGTCGCAGACATGATGACCACCTCCGAGTCCAATTGAGACTAATTATTTACGATTCAAGCTAGCAAATGTCAGACGGCTTTACTAGGCTGCACTCATCTCAATTGGCTCAATTAGGTTCAAGGAGGTCATAGCATGAGCGCGAGCGGGATGGTCGTCGCGCACGCGGCTACGGTCGCGGCGCATCCGGATCTGCGCGGGCTCCCGGGCAGCAACGTGCTCCAGCAGCTCGTCAACGGCGCCGAGGCCTGGGCGCTGGTGATCGCGCTGCTCGGCGCGTTCATCGGTGCCGGGCTGTGGGCGGTGGCGTCGCACACGAACAACCACCACTACGCGGCCCGCGGACGCATGGCGGCGCTGATCTCCGGAGCGTCCGCGCTGATCGTGGGAGCCGCCCCCGGCCTGGTCAACTTCTTCGCCCATCTCGGCGCGACGGCCAAATGATCGCGCCCGCCCGCACCCTCGCCCTGGCCGCTGTCATCGTCGCGCTCGCCTTCTCAGCGGCCCCCGCCACCGCCTCAGCCGGCGTGGGAGGCACCTTCTGCTCACTGGCCGGCTGGGTGAGCGGACTCGTCTCGAAGGCATGCACCCTCGCCACCCACGCCGGACGCCTGGTCAACGCCGGCAAGAAGCTGGCCGGCGGTCACGTCGGCGGGGCGATCGGCGCGCTGGCCGGCAGTACGTCGAGCAAGGTTGCGCGGCTCGCGGGCATCGTCGCCGTCGCCGCCGGGGTGGTGGCCGGCGCGCAGATCGCGATGAAGCTGACGATCGGAGCGGTCAACACCGGGACCACCCCCAACCTCGAGGCGGTCTGGTTCTCGTCCTCCTATTGGCGGATGGCCGCGGTGGCGGCGCTGCTGACCGTGCCCTTCCTGTGTGCCGCGGCCATTCAGGCGATGCTGCGCTCAGATCTCACCCTGCTGCTGCGCTCCGCGTTCGGCTACCTCCCCCTCGGCATGCTGGCCGTCGGCGTGGCCGCGCCGCTGACGGCGCTGCTGCTGGCCGGCTCGGACGAGATGTCCGCGATCGTGGCCTCTGCCTCCGGTCACCAGGGCGCGACGTTCCTGGGCCACGTCGGCGCTCTCTCCACGGTGATCTCGGGAGCGAGCGGCACCGTGTTCCTGTCGTTCTTCATCGCGCTGTTCACCATCGCCGCCGCGATCACCCTGTGGCTCGAGCTGCTGATCCGGCAGGCCGCCGTCTACGTGATCGTGCTCATGCTCCCCCTGTTCTTCGCCGCGATGGTATGGCCCGCTCGCCGGATCTGGGCCGCACGCGCCGTCGAGCTGCTGGTCGCACTGATCCTGTCCAAGTTCGCCATCGTCGCGGTGCTGGGACTCGGCGGCGCGGCACTCGGTCACACGCCACTCCCCGGTGTCGGGTCGCTGTTGGCAGGCACGACCCTGGTGCTGCTGGCCGCCTTCTCGCCGTGGGCGATGCTGCGCCTGCTGCCGCTCCACGAGCTCGCCGGCGCCGCCGTCGGCGGGCTGAGACCGCATGGCGTGGCTCCCGTCCAGGCCACGGACGGCCGCACGCAGGTGGCCACCGACGCGGCCGAGGACGCCGCGAACGGGAGCGC
>DASXCN010000530.1:0-4348 GCA_036491155.1 Solirubrobacteraceae bacterium
CCAGCACCTGATCGACCCCGACGCCGAGGCTGATTTCGCCAAGTGGGTCGATGACAAGAACGGGCCCAAGCAGGCCAACGCGTCATTTGGGGAGTGCGAGACGACACCGGCCAACGCGACGCTCGAGAGCACCATCCCCGCACAGTTCAACAACAACCAGGAGCAGAACGCCCTGTACGGCACCGGTGCCCCCAACGCGCTGGAGCCCGTGGCTGATCAGACCCTGCGCCAGGGAGTGCTGGAGGGCCGGACCCTGTTTGCCGCCACCGGCGACACCGGGTCCTCATGCCCGGTGCTGGTGCTCGGACCCGAGGTCGGCGCCGGCAACGGCGTCCTCAATCAGGGCATCCCGATCGTCAACTACCCGGCGGCCAGCCCGTACGTCGTCGCGGTCGGCGGCACCGTCCTGTATCCCGACTCCGACAACACGCGAGGCCTGGAATACCCGTGGCCCTACACCGGTGGCGGCCAGAGCTTCTTCGTCGCGGCGCCGAGCTTCCAGTCGGGCGTGAGCGGCATCGACCGGCCGTGCCTGTCGGATGTGAGCGGCAACCCGAACACGGGCGGGGTGACGTGCCGTGGGATCCCGGACGTGGCCGACGAGTCCGGCGACATCGCCACCAGCTCATACGACATCTACTCCGACGAGCTGGGCGGCGCCTCGGGCGAGGGCGGCACGAGCCTCTCGTCCCCGCTGATGATGGGCATGTGGGCCCGCGTCCAGGCCGCCGCGCGCGGCGGGACCGGCTTCGCCGACCCGCTCATCTACGCCGTCGGCAAGAACGCGACCCAGGACGCGGCGGATTTCAACGACTACGCGGTCGGTACCAACGGCGCCTACCAGGCCTTGCCCGGCTGGGACTACGTGTCGGGCTGGGGCACGCCCAACCTGGCGCCGTTGATGAAGGACATCGACCACGGCAACACGGCTCCGATCCAGGCGGGTTAGCGACCCAGAGAGCAGACGCGAGAGCGGTGCCCGGGCGCTCGGGAGGCGCCCGGGCACCGCATCGTCGGGTCGGCGCCCGGTCAGTGCAGGATCGCGGTGATCTTGCGGGTGGTGCGGCTTCCGGCCTCAGTGGCGATCGTCACCGTCCACCGGCGATGTAGCGGGTGCCCGCGGCCGGCCCGCTGGGCCGCGGCCCGCAGGGACGTGGAGAACCGCAGCGCGCCCGGACCAATCACCACCGTGTTGACCGGCTTTGCGTCAGGCAGAGCGAGGGTCAGCTGTCGACGGGAGACGTGCGTGGGCGCTCCGTGCCTGCCATCGACGGTCACCGCCCCGGAGCGTGCCGCCCGCGTGGGGCCGAAGCTCAAACCGCTGGGTAGCGCGAGGGTCAGAGACGTTGCGGCGGGCTGAAAGGCCTGGGTCGCGATGCGCAGCCGCAACCGAGGCTGTCCCGCACGCAGCCCGCTCCCGGAGCCGGTGGCGGTGGGGGCGGTGAGGTGAGCGGCCGAACGGTCGTCGGGCACCCCGAACAGGTCGACGTTCGTGTCGTCGGTCGCGAAGATGGTCGCGCCGTCGCTCGTCGCCGCCCCGGAGGTGAACACGCCACGAGCCGCGGTCGCGGTCGGCGCCACCGTGCCGTACCAGCCGTGGACGGGCTCGGTGAAGGTCGCCAACTGCTGGGAGCTCTGGCTTTGAAAGCCCACCTCGCTCAGGTCCGTGTCGCTGAGCACAACCTTGGTGCCGACGGCGCTCAGGGTGACCGCCGGCCGGGACTGGGAGAACGGCGCGGTGAGTCGCGCCGACGCCGCCACCGTCCGAGCCCAGCCGTGCCGAGGCTTGGTGAACACGTAGACGACAGGCACCCCTGGAGTCGCCTCTCCCTGGAATTGCTTCACGGTGAGGGTGGCGACGAATACGTTGTTCCCGGAACTGGCGAGAGCCGCGACGCTGGCGTCGGCGGGGAGTCGCAGCACGGTCGATGCGCCCACCTGACCCGACCAGCCTGCCGCCGGCTGCCGAAAGCCGTAGACGGCCGGTAACCGCGAGCGAAACGCGCGAAATGCATGAGGCGCGCCGAGGTCGAACGACGAGGACACCGACGCGGCAAAGACGTCGCCTGCGTTGTTCACCGGCGCGACATCCGCTCCCAACATGCGACCCGTGGGTGCGACCAGCGTCGCTGACTGCGACGCCGCGTCAGACCAGCCACTTGACGGGCGGGTGAACTCGAGCAATGAGCCTGAGGGCGCCAGTCCCGTCGCCTGTTGGAGATCCTGGACGCAGCCGACAAAGACGTTGTCGCCGAGCACCGACACTCCCCCCAGGGTCTGGCATCCCGTCGTCGTCGCGGGATTCAGTTCGGCGCTTTGATGCGATGTGTCCGACCATCCGCCGGCGGGTTGCTCGAACACGTCCAGCACGTCCGACGCGTTGCTCGGACTCGCTAGAGAGGCCGTCGCGGCCACCGTGGAGCCCGCGATGGCCGTCCGACCCAGAAAATCCCCCAAGAACGTCTGGGGCGCTCCGTCTGAGGCGGTCAGCGTCGCCACCTGGGTGGCCTGGGGCCAGCCGCCCGTTGGCGACTTGGCGAACACGAACAGCGCACCCTGGTCCATGCGGCCCTGAACGGTCGCGGGCTCAGCCGCGATCAGGATCGACCCGTCGGCGGCCACGTCCGCGAGACCGTCCGTCCCGGCCTCCTGGGGCGCCGCGATCGTCCCCTGACTCTCCAGGGGCGGAGCGGTCGCGCCCAGCGCCTGCGCGCCCGGCCACGTTATGAGCGAAGCGGCGACACACGCCGCGAGCATCCAGCCCCGCCGCACGGCGGGATCTCTCCACGACTCAACCATCGACGCCTCCAGATGACGACACCCCATGATGCACCAGAAACGAGCCAGCCGAGCTGGAGTTGTGCTCTTCGTCTCGCGTCTGGAAGCATCGCCGCCATGCCCAACACCCCCAACGTCTACGAGCAGCAGTTCGAGTACGACGAGTCCGATCCCGCCGGCTACCGCTGCGGGATGACGCGCATCGGCGCCGCTGCCGGCGGCAAGGACCAGGTCATCAAGCAGTTCGAGATCCCGCCCGGCGAGAGCCTGTGCCCCTACCACTACGAGTACGAGGAGGAGTGGCTCCTGGTGCTCGAGGGCACCGCCACCGTGCGCACGCCCGACGGTGACCAGCGGGCTCAGCGCGGCGCGCTGATGTGCTTCCCGGCCGGACCCGCGGGCGCCCACAAGGTGGCCAACGCCGGTGACGACGCCGTCGTCGCACTGATGTGGTCAAGCGCCCGCGAGCCGTCGGTCGCGGTCTATCCCGACAGCGACAAGCTGGGCGTCTGGGCGGGCGAGGATCACGTGCTCCTACGCCGCTCAGACGGCCACGTTGACTACTACGACGGCGAGCGCTAGGGCGTCGGCGGACCGCCCACGCCCGAGTGCCGCGCGCCGGCGCCTACACCCCGGCCATCGTCACCTGCGTGAGGCGCAGGTGGTTGCCCGATGGGTCGCGGAACCCCGCGTCGATCCCGTACGGGCGCTCCTCGGGCTCCTCCACGAACTCGACCCCGCGGCCCTTGAGCTCCTCGAAGTCGGCACGGCAGTCCTCGGTGGTGAGGAACACGGTGGCGGCGACGCCCTTGGTCATCACGGCCTTGATCTGCTCGACAGTCTCGGCCTCGAAGACGGGCGGTCCGGGAATGGCCATGAGCACGATCGCGACGTCGTCCTGGTCGGGAGGGCCCACGGTGAGCCAGCGGAAGTCGCCCAGCTCGGGGACGGTGACGTCGGACTTGATCTCCATGCCGACCTTCTGGGTGTAGAAAGCGAGGGCCTCGTCCTGGTCGTGGACCCACAGCTGCGCACTGGCGATTCGCATCATTTTCTCCTCCAAACGGGGTGGGAATGAACTGATGCCGTGCAAGCTAATCGCGGGCCGCGTCGCTGTCTTCTCGAAATGTGCTGCGTTGCGGACGGCCGTAGGCGCGCACGATGCAGCTGGGCACAACGGCCTGCGCCGCGGCCGGAGGGAAGGCGGCACGGTAGGCCATCGGCGCCACGCCATAGGTGCGCGTGAAGCTCGAGGTGAAGGAGCCGAGGCTCTGCAGGCCGACCGAGAAGCAGATATCGGCCACGGAGCGGTCGGTGTTGCGCAGGAGCGTGGCGGCCCGTTCCAGGCGGCGCGTGAGCAGGTAGACGTGCGGCGACACGCCGAAGGCGCGGCGGAACTCGCGGCTGAAGTGCGCGCGAGAGAGGCCGGCGGCGGCGGCGAGGTCGTCGACGCCGAGGGGGTCGGCGTAGCGCGCATCGGCCAGGTCGCGGGCACGGAGGAGATGGCGTTCGCGCGGCGCGTAGAGCACGCCTCCGAGTATCCCAAGCGCCGCTAGGGCATCGCCGGCAG
>DASXCN010000531.1:0-5499 GCA_036491155.1 Solirubrobacteraceae bacterium
AGCTCGGCGATGACGATGGCGGCGCTGGGTCCGCCCATGCCGGTGCTCTGGATGGTGAGCGGGCGGCCGTCGCCCGCCTCTCCCGAGTAGCCCCACAGCCCGCGGTTGTGGTTGAACATCTTGGGCTCAGCGAGGAGCGCCTGGGCCAGGAGCAGCGCGCGGCCGGGATCGCCCGGGAGCAGCACGCGGTCGGCCAGCGGCGCGGTCGGCAACAGGTGAATGGGGGACACGGCCGGGCAGCTTACGGTCGGGTGGGTGAGGTCGGGCACGCGGGGTCGATTTCCATACACTCCGCCGGCGTGACGGAATTCAGCTCACCCAAGGAGTTCCGGGAGGTCATGGACCGCACGTTCGCGCTCATGAGCGACGATCCCGACATGGGCCCCAAGCTCCGTGACGCGAACACGCCCCAGCGGTTTGAGTTCACCGATCTGGACCTGGTGGTCAACATCCGCGCCGGTGCGGCCGGCGAGCCCAACCTGGCGTGGGAGTGGTCTGACGAGGTCGACTGGGAGCCCAAGGTGCGGATGTCGATGAGCTCGGAGACCGCAAACCGGTACTTCCAGGGCAAGGAGAACGTGGCGATCGCGATCGCCCGGCGGCGGATCAAGGCCGGCGGCGACGTGAAGGCGGCGCTGGCGCTCATCCCGATCACCAAGCCGCTGTACGAGCGCTACCGGGAGATGGTGGCCGCCGACTACCCCCATCTCGAGCTCTGATCCGGGAGCGACGCCGCGTCGCGGGCAAACGGCGCGGATTTACCCACGGCAGTGCCCATTTTCCGGCTCCTGCGATTGACAGACGGCGCGATGGCGAGTAGACCTAAGGCACAACGCAAGGCAACAGGCCGGAACGTGGTCGCCGCCTTTGGCGCGATCGCGAGGTGCCGCCGGAAACGTGACGAGCGCCAACGGCCGACGCAGCGGGCCGTAACGCCCGCGGGCGGCGGGGCCTGGCACTCACCGAGACCCCGTCGCCGGCTTGCGTTGGATCCTCTCGAGTCGTCTGGCGCGGTCGACGCCGCTGTCGGCGGAGGGCCGCGATGACGATGGCCGAAGCCGCCGAGCGCGTGGCCGTCACCCCTGCGACCCTGCGCCGCTGGATCCGCCAGGGGCTGATCCCCCAGTACGACGGCGATTGGACGCCGGCGGCCATCGGCCAGGCCCGCGTGGTGGCCAAGATGCGCGAGCGCGGCCACTCGCTGCGCGACATTCGCACGGCCACCGAGGAGGGCCGGCTCGCCTTCGGCTTTCTGGAGGAGCTGTTCGGGTCCGAGCCCCAGCGCTACTCGCTGCGCGACGCCGCCCGTCAGACCGGGCTCGAGGTGGGCCTGGTCAAGCGCCTCATTGCCGGCATCGGCGTCAACCCCGAGAGGGCCGAGGCGGTCTCCGAGGACGAGCTTCAGCTCCTGCGCTATGTCGCCGCGGTGCTGGACGCCGGGTTCCCGCTGGTGGCGCTGCTTCAGCTCGTGCGGGTCTACGGACAGGCGATCGCGCGCATCGCCGACGCCGAGGTGCGGCTGTTTCACCTCTACGTCCACGAGCCGCTCATGCGCTCGGGCGCCACCGGGGTGGAGACGGCCGAGCAGATGCAGTCGATGAGCCGGCAGGTCCTCCCGCTGGCGGGACCCATCCTGGACCAGATCCACCAGCACTATCTCCAGTTCTTCGTCGAGCAGGACGTCGTGGGGCACATGGAGTCCGATCTCGACGGCACGGCCGTGGACCTGGGCCGCATGCGGGTGGCCATCGCCTTCGCCGACCTGACGGGTTACACGCGCATGACCGAGGAGGAGGGCGAGCTCTACGCCGTCGACGCCGTGGAGCGATTCGTGGAGGCCGTCGAGGTCACGCTCCCCGACGAGGCCCGGATCATCAAGACCATCGGCGACGAGGTGATGATCATCGGCTCCGACGCCGCTGCCCTCACCGACTGGGCCGTCGGCTTCCAGGCGATGCAGACCGAGCGTCCGCTGCCGCGGATCGCCGTGCATTCCGGGGTCGCCCTGTTCCGCGACGGTGACTACTACGGGCGCGACATCAACATCGCCAGCCGCGTGTCCGCGCGCTCGGCCGGCGGCGAGGTGCTGGTCACCCGGCCGGTGGTGGAGGTCGCGGGGCCCCACCTGGAGTTCGAGCGCATCGGCGAGGTCACGCTGAAGGGCTTCAGCGAGTCCACCGAGGTCTTCGTGGCCCGCCAGCGCGGGGAGGAGGTGTCGTCATGACCGACCTCGAGAAGGCCGTTGGCGCGCAGGGGCTGCTGGCCGCGGGTCGACCGGTCGTCGTCATGTACTCGGGCGGGCGCGACTCGACTTGCCTGCTCGACGTGGCGGTGCGCATCGCGGGGGCGCCGGCGGTCAGCGCCCTGCACGTCAACTACGGCCTGCGCGCGACCGCCGACGCGGACGAGCGCCACTGCGCGGGCGTGTGCGAGGCGCTGGGTATCCAGCTGGACGTCCGCCGCCCGGTCCGTCCCGGCGAAGGCAGCGGCAACCTCCAGGCGTGGGCGCGCGACGAGCGCTACCGCGCGGCCGCCGACCTGGCGGTGGCGCGCCAGGCGGACGTGGCGGTGGGGCACACGCGCTCTGACCAGGTGGAGACGATCCTCTACCGGCTGGCGTCGTCGCCGAGCCGGCGGGCGATCCTCGGAATGGTGGCGCGCGACGGCGCGCTGGTGCGCCCGCTGTTGGCGTTCACGCGCGAGGAGACTGGCGCGTACTGCACCGCCCACGGCCTGCGCTGGCGCGACGACGAGTCAAACGACACCGACGCCTACGCGCGCAACCGCATCCGTCGCGAGCTCGTCCCGGCGCTCGAGCGGGTCCATCCCGCCGCCCAGGACAACGTGCTGGCGCTGGCCGAGATCCTGCGCGCCGAGGCCGAGGTCCTCGACGAGCTCGTCTCCGCGACGCTCGACGGCCGCGCCGAGATCGCGCTGGACCGGTTGCGCGAGCTGGCGCCGGCCCTGCGGCGCCTGGTGGTCCAGCGCCTGGCCGATGACGCCGTGGGCGGCCCGGCCGCGGGCGTCGGCCGTCGCGCCGAGGAGGTGGCGGCCATGCCGGCACATGGCACCTCGGCCCTGGACCTGCCCTCGGGGGTCCGTGCCACCGCCCGCGACGGGGTGGTCAGCTTCGGCCGCACCCCCGCCCTCCCCGAGAAGTAAACTTATAGGTGTACTTATCTAGTCGGGTCCGGACGGGGCGGCCATCCCCGGGGGGCACACTAGACTGCGCCAACGTGAGCGACGAGCCAGCGATCGGGGAGATCCTCGTGCCATCCGAGGATCTCAGCCAGAGGGTCCGTGAGCTGGGCGAAGAGGTCTCCCGCGACTACGCGGGAAAGAATCTGCTCCTGATCGGCGTTCTCAAGGGTGCGGTGTTTTTCCTGTCTGACCTCATGCGCCACATCGACATCCCCGTCGAGGTCGACTTCATGGCCGTGGCCTCCTACGGGTCGGCCACCAAGACCTCCGGCGTCGTGCGGATCCTCAAGGACCTGGATGCCGCCATCGAGGGGCGTGACGTGCTGATCGTGGAGGACATCGTGGACTCCGGGCTGACGCTCCAGTACCTGTTGCGCAACCTCGCGGGCCGCAATCCCGCCTCGCTCGAGGTGTGCGCCCTTCTGACCAAGCCGGCACGGCGCAAGGTGGACCTGCGTACGCGGTACGTCGGCTTCGAGATCCCCGACCGCTTCGCCATTGGCTACGGCCTGGACCACGCCGAGCGCTACCGCAACCTTCCCTACGTTGCTGCGTTGGACGTATAGACCGTGAGATTGCAGGAGATTTTTCCCGCCGGCAAGGTGATTTGCATGCCAAACACAGGTGCTACGCTTGCTGATCCACGGTATCCGCGCAGAACGGGTAGTACCGGGGCAACGCAGGGATTTCAGCAATGAGCCGGTTTTTCAAGAGCGCCGCTTTTCCGATTCTGATCGTCGTCGTCTTGGCGTTTTTCGCCCAGAAGCTGATCGGGAGCTCGAATCACGGACCGAATTACTCGTTCGGCAACCTTCTGACCCAGCTTGACAGCCACGAGGTCAAGAGCCTGTCGCTGGACCAGAAGTCAAACAGCGCCGACGTCACGCTCACCAACGGCCAGAAGTACTCGGTCGGCTATCCGGACCAGTACACGCCGCAGCTCATCACGCAGGCGTCCACCGATATCAAGCCGGCCTCGAACTTCAACGTCCAGAGCAAGTCCTCCAACGGCTGGCTCTCGCTGCTGACCTACATCCTGCCCTTCGTCATCTTCATCGGATTCTGGATCTTCCTCATGAACCAGGTCCAGGGCGGTGGCTCGAAGGTCATGTCCTTCGGCAAGTCGCGCGCCAAGCGGATGTCGGTCGATTCCCCCAAGATCACGTTCAGGGACGTCGCGGGGGTCGACGAAGCCGTTGAGGAGCTCCATGAGATCAAGGAGTTCCTCGAGAACCCCAAGAAATTCCAGGCGCTCGGCGCCCGGATCCCCAAGGGCGTGCTGCTGTACGGCCCTCCGGGGACCGGCAAGACGTTGCTGGCCCGCGCCGTGGCCGGCGAGGCCGGCGTCCCGTTCTTCTCGATCTCGGGCTCTGACTTCGTCGAGATGTTCGTCGGCGTGGGCGCCTCGCGCGTGCGAGACCTTTTCGAGCAGGCCAAGCAGAACTCCCCCTGCATCATCTTCATGGACGAGATCGACGCCGTCGGGCGCCACCGCGGCGCCGGCCTGGGCGGAGGTCACGACGAGCGTGAGCAGACGCTCAACCAGCTTCTCGTCGAGATGGACGGCTTTGAGATGAAGGACAACATCATCCTCATCGCCGCTACCAACCGGCCCGACATCCTCGACCCGGCGCTGCTGCGCCCCGGGCGCTTCGACCGCCAGATCGTCGTTGACCGGCCCGACCGGGTCGGCCGCCGGAAGATCCTCGAGGTCCACACCCGCGGCAAGCCGCTGGCGCGGGAGATCGACGTCGACGCGCTGGCTGGCCAGACCCCCGGCTTCACCGGCGCCGACCTCTCGAACCTGGTCAACGAGGCCGCCCTGCTCGCCGCCCGCAACGGCAAGCGCGAGATCACTCAGGTCGAGCTCGAGGAAGGGATCATGCGCGTGATTGCCGGCCCGGAGAAGAAGACCCGGGTGATGAGCAACAAGGAGCGCAAGATCACCGCGTACCACGAGATGGGCCACGCGATCGTCGGCCACTATCTGCCGAACTCCGACCCGATCCACAAGATCTCGGTGATCTCCCGCGGTCAGGCGCTCGGCTACACGATCTCGCTGCCCGGTGAGGACAAGTTCCTGACGACGCGCGCCGAACTGCAGGACACGATGGCGATGACGCTGGGTGGTCGCGCCGCCGAGGAGATCTGCTTCGACGAGATCACCACCGGCGCGTCGAACGACATCGAAAAGGTGACCGCGACCGCCAAGCAGATGGTGATGCGGTTCGGGATGTCCGACAAGCTCGGGCCTCGCGTGTTCGGTCACGACCACAGCCAGCCGTTCCTGGGACGGGA
>DASXCN010000532.1:0-10167 GCA_036491155.1 Solirubrobacteraceae bacterium
AGCCTGCCGGATGCACGAACGCCCGCGTCAGCTCCACCCGCTTCGCCGCACTGTCAACCGACAGTACCAGCCCCCGCGACTGCTTCTCCTTGGCCGCTCCGGCGTTGTCGAGCAGCGTGATCGCCGAGGATCCATGAGGACGCGCGTCGTGTTGCCACCAGAAACGCGCCGTCGAGCTGAGGCTGAAGTCCGAATGCTTGCCGCCCAACCGCCACAGGATCTGACCCGTCGACCGGTCGACCTTGTAGACCGTGCTGGTGTTGCGCCCGCTGATCAGCAGCTGGCCGTCGTCCGTCTCGGCGACGGAGTTGAGATGGAAGTAGTCATACCCCTGCCCGGGGAGGGGGGCTGGCTGGAAGCTCTCCTCGATCCCGACGTGATCGAGACTCCGCCAGTCCAGCAGCACGCGACCGGTCTTGAGGTCGATCTCCTGGACGTGGCCGACGAACACCTGCCCCTTCGAGGACTTGCCGATCGACGTCAGATCCGCTGTCGTCGTCTCGTAGGCGGTGATGAGCGCCGTCCCGCCCGCGGTCAGCTGGAAGTCGTGCAGGTCGGTCTGCAGGCCGTGACCGGCGCGGATCTCCTTGACCGAGTGAAAGGAATCGTCGCCGATCTCCGCCAGCCCTTCGCCGTGCGCATTGACCACGGTGCCCTGCCACCAGGTGAGCGCGGGCTTGCCGGCGTAGGACTGCACGGCGAGGTTGAACGGGCTGCCGGTCGAGGTGGGCGAGAACCACACCAGCCGGCCCTGGCGGTCCAGCAGCATCAGACCCTGCTGGGGATCAGAATCCGGCACGACGTTGATGGGTGACAGCAGGATGAAGCGCGGCGTCGACTCGGGCGCTGACCCCAGCTGCGTCACCCGGACCGCGGGAGGCTTCAGATCGGGACGGGTGAGGAAGGTCTGGACCCGGCCGGTGGCCGGCGTCGCCGTCTCCGCCGCCGGCGCGGGCGAGGAGGTCTTCACCGCCGCGGGCGCCGCGCTGTGGCGAGCCGCCTTGCGGTGCGGCAGCTCGTACCCGACGACCCCGGCGGCCACGGCGCCCGCGGCAGCGGCGGCCGCGCGGGGCAGGAACTGCCGGCGGCTGAGCTTGCGCGCCCGGCGGCGCAGCTCCTCCTCGACCTCGTCCTCGTGCACGAACGGGCCCGCGGTCACCTGTCCGTCCTCGTCCTCGAGCGGGGGCCGGGTAGCGGTCATCGGACGCGCCTCATCCCGTCACCCCAAAGGTCTTGGAGGTGCTCAGCACATGACCCGAGGCGTCAAGCGCCTGGACCTGGAAGCGCCGCGACCCGCCCGAGGCGGGAATCGACGTCTCAAAGCCGGTGCGCTTGTGGTTGGCCAGGGTCTGGGTGGCGCCGCCGGCGCTCACCGCGAGCACCTTCCAGGAGCTCACCTGTGTCGCTCCGTTCCAGCTGGCGTAGACCGTCGTGCCCGAGCCTTTGGCGCGGGCGGCGCCGCTGGGCGGGTACAGCGGCTTGCCCACCCACGGCTGAACGTAGGTGCGGTAGCTCATGTCCGGCGTCGGGAGCGCGGCGTCGAAGAGCAGCTTGCCCGACGGTGAGTACTCCGACACGAAGGGCACCTCGCCCCAGCCGACGATGGCGTTGCCGTTGGGCAGCACCTGGGTGTTGCCCATGTACTCGGAGTGGAAGGTGGTGCCGTGGGAGTACTCGCGCACGACGCTCGCGCTGTGGTTGGCCTGGTTGAGCTTGAGCATGAGGCCGCGCGACGGGCCGGTGGCCGGCAGGTAGGTGTCGGCGCCGGTGATGTCGCAGCAGTGGTCGTCGAACAACGTCACTGTGGAGCCCGAGTGCAACTCGGCGTCGTGCTGCCACTTGAACGAGGCCTGGGACGGGACCGTGAAGCTGGAGTCCTTGCCGCCGAGGGTCCACAGGATCTTGCCGGTGTGCGCGTTGACCAGGTAGATCGCCCAGGTGTTGCGCATCGAGACCAGGAACGTGCCGTTGCCGTACGGCTGCACCGAGTTGACGTGGTACGTGTCCCACGGGAACCCGTTGGGCGGCGGCTGGGTGTATGACTCGCGGCGCGGGATGTGGCTCGACGCCTTCCACGTGTAGAGCAGCTTGTCGGTGCGCAGGTCGTACTCCTGGACCGCCGAGTCGGTGAACACGCCGCTGCTCACGCCGCCGTCCCCAGAGAGGTCGGCGCGCACGTTCTTGTTGGCGGTCACCCAGGCGTCGTGTCCGCGGATGACCATCGAGTGCAGCGTCAGCACCCAGCCGTCGGCGCCCTTGAGCGTCGCGATCCGCCGGTAGTGGTTGTCGACGACGACGTCCTCGCCCTGGTTGATGGCACCGGTGGCGCTGACGTCGCCTTGCCACCAGCTCAGCACCGGCTGTCCGCCGTAGGTCTGTGCCTCGAGGTTGGACGCCACCAGATTGCTCGGCACGGGCGCAAACCACACCGGCGACAGGCTGGAGTCCAGCATCAGCGGCCCGCTCTGGCCGACGATCGGCGGGTGGGTGACATCGAAGAAGTTGGCGAGCATGAGGTACCCCGGGAGGCGCTGGGCGCCCGGTGCGGCACTCTCCAGCGTCAGCTTGGGCGGGTGCAGGCCCGGCGCCGAGACGAACGAATAGGCCCCATTGGTGGTGTAGGCGCCCAGCGGCGCGGCGTGGCTGCGCGGCACCGCGAATCCGATGACGGCGAAGCAGGCCACCACCCCGGCGACCGCAGCCAGCACGCGGCGAGCACCGGCCGGGTTGCCCTGGTCGGCCTGCAGGCGCGGAACGAGCAGAAAGGTGAGGACGGCGGCCGCGGCGCAGAGACCGGCGCCGATCAGGTAGGCCACGCGGAAGCCGTTGGTGAGCGCCTGATCGACGGGGTGCTGGGCGCCGATCTGGTGGCTGGTGAAGAGCGTGGCGATCGAGATGAGCACGGCGAGACCCAGCCCGCCGCCGACCTGCCGTGAAGTGTTGACCAGTCCCGAGGCGAGCCCAGCCTGCCCGGTCTGCGCGGTCTGGGTGGCGGCGATCGTCGACGGAACGATCGAGAAGCCGATGCCCATGGCGGTGAGGACGCCGGGCAGGATCACGTACTGCACCGCGCTGCCGCTGGAGCCGATCCGCACGAAGAGCAGCATCCCGGCGGTCATCATGATCAATCCACCGCCCAAGACCGGGCGCACGCCGTTGCGCAACGCGAGCTTGCCCGCCTGGGAGGCGCAGGCGAAGATCGTCAGCGCCATCGGGAGGAAGACCAGGCCGGTCTGCAGAGGAGTCAGTGCCAGCACCTGCTGCAGGTACAGGGACCCGACGTACCACATGGGGAACAGTGCCGCGCTGAACAGAACGACGATGAGGTTGATGTTGCGCAGCGCCCCGGTGAACACCCCGGGCGGCACGAGCGGCGCTCTCGCGAACTTCTCCACGACCGGGAACAATCCGAGGAGCACCGAACCGATGGCGATCGGGACCAGCGCCGACGCGGAGCCCCATCCGTCGTTGCCTGCGGTGACGGCTCCGTAGGCGCTGAGGAGCAGCCCGATGGTGAGCAGGAGCGCGCCCGCGAGGTCAAACGAGGTGTGCTTGTCCGAGCGGCGGTCGACAACGACCGCGCTGGCCACGACGGCCGCGACGAGGCCGATCGGCAGGTTGATGAGGAGCACCCAGCGCCAGCTGAGCTCCTGCGTGATGATGCCGCCCGCCAGCGTCCCAGCGGCACCGCCGGCACCGTTCATCGCTCCCCACAGCCCGACGGCGCGATGACGAGCGGGACCGGCCTCGAACGAGGCGGTGATGATCGCCAGCGACGACGCGGCCATCAGCGCGCCGGCGAAACCCTGGAGCGCCCGGGCACCGATCAGAACGCCACTCGTCGGGGCGACCCCGCCGGCCAACGACGCCAGCGAGAACAGCGTCAGGGCGGCGACGAAGGTTCTCCGCTGGCCCCACAGATCCCCGGCGCGGCCGGCCAGCATGAGGAAGCCGGCGAAGACGATCGCGTATGCGTCGACGACCCACTGCAGGTCCGAGGCGGAGAACTTCAGGCTCGACTGGATCGATGGGAGCGCGACGTTGACGATCGACAGGTCGAGGATGACCATGAACTGGGCGACGCAGCAGACGCCCAGCAGCAGGCCGGTACTACCCGAGGCCTGGGGCCGGGGCCGGGGCCGGCGCCGGCTTGGGGCCGTCTCAGTTGCCGGTTGGGTGTCGACGCTGGCGGTCACGGGAGTCTCGACCGCGCTGCGCCGCGCGTCGTCAATAGCCACCGGCGGACGTCGACTTCACCGCGCTACCCGCAGGCGAGACGAGGTACCAGACCCCGCCGTCTGCCGCCACGCCCGCTCCGGACGCCGCGCCCTGCCCCTTGTGCGTATACAGCGCGTGGTGGTTGTACATGACCTGTTCCTTGCCGTCTTCGCGCTTGAACGTCGAGAGCAACGACGCCTTGGCGCCGGCGCCGGCACGCAGGGACTGCGTCGCCAGCAGCGGCGGCCAGTCCGTGGTGCACGAGCCGCTGCACTTGCTGCCGCCCGACGGATCGGCGCTCAGCAGGTAGACCGCCTGACCGGAGGCGGTCGTCAGCACCGAGCTGTAACCGGGCAGCTTGGAGACCGTCACGGTGGCCGATCCGCCCGAGGAGGCCGAGGCCGCACCCGATGACTTGCTGCTGCTGCTGCTCCCGCACGCCGCCAGGCAGATCGCCGCCGCCAAGGCCGAGATCAACGCCGTCAGCATGGCACGGCGACGGCGGCTGGGAACGGCGTCTCGGTGAAGGGGGCGGCAGGTCATCGTCATCGTGAGTGCGGGCGCAGAGGCGGCGGGCGCGAAGCTACATAGATCCCGGTCGAGCTAACGTCAAGTCAACGTAAAGTGAATGTAAGCCAACGCGATTGCCGCGGGACGCAACGGTACACGTCGTACAGGACACGCGTCTGCGCCAGAGGTTGCGGTTGCCCGCCGCGCAGCGGCGGCAGCGACGCGTGAGGAACGCCACCCGGCGGCGTCCCCATCTCGCTGATCGATAGCTCGGCGACCGCCCGAAGCATCGGCGGCCCGGGCAGCGCCGCCTTCGCCGGCCCTCTGCCGGGCAGCAGAGGGCCGGATATGGCGGGTCTAATCCATTACTTGATCGTGTACTGGTAGGGCAGCGCGGCGACCTGATCGGCCTGCGGGAAGTTCACCAGCGCGTCCTGGATCGAGCCGAACTCGAAGTAGGCCACGTCGTCGAGGTACAACGTCCCGCTGACCTTCGTGCCCGACGCTCCGCTCGGCGTGACCGTGACCGGAATGGTCGCGCTCTGGCCGGGACCGACCGTGATCGGCGCGAACGAGTCGAGGCTCGTCGCCGGGTTCGCGCTGTCTGACTCCAGGTCGCCGGTGGGCGAACTGACCGTCGAGTCAAACGGGCTCGTGATGACGCTCGCCGACGTCGTGACCGACTCGCTGGGCGGACCGGTCGTCCCGAATGTCCCGAACTCGACCGGCAGCACGTCCCACTCGCCGGTAGCAAGCGGGTTGTCTGAGAAGGACAGCGATGCCGTGGTCCCGACCGTCGAGGCCACGTCTGGATCTCCGCCGACGAACTGGGACTCGAACAGGAGAGGTGTCGACCCGGTGGTCGTCGCCTGCGCCTGGAACTGCGTCGAGTTGGTCGGCACGAGGTACAGCGGCACGTTGTCGTTATCCGGCAGGTTGTCGGTGTTCCCGCTGATGGCACCCAGCGTGAACGGGGTGCTGCCGGGCAGGCGCGCGTCTCCGAAGAACGTCTCCGGCGCGGTCCCCGTGTTCTTCACGGTGACGTTGTATGTCTGAGCCTGACCGGCGGTCAGCTGCGTGGAGGCGGAGTTCGGCAGGCCGCCGGCGGAAGCCGCCACTGCCTGCTGGTTGACATTCACCTGGAACGGCGAGGAGAGCGCGTTCCCCGACACCACCGGCGCGAACACCACCGCCAGCCTCCACCGGCCCGGAGCCGGGTTGAGCGTGTGCAGCTGGGCACCGGCCTGTTGGTTGGGCGGTGAGGACGCAGTCGCGCCGGGCACCATGTTGGTGGCGTAGGCGACGGCCTCGCCCTGCGGATTGATCAGGTAGGCGCCGAACTGGTTGCCCGGATCCTGGACCGTGATCGTTGCGTTGAGCTCCGGCTGTCCGGCGGGCACGTCGAGCTGGTAGAAGAACTCCTGCCCGCTGATCGGCGCGCGTCCGTTGCCGCCGGTGATGGTTCCGGAGAACGTCTGGTTGCCGGACGGGATGAGGCTGCGCAACGTCACCGGCACGGTGGTCGAGGTCGTCGACCCGCCCTTGGTGGACTGCACGACGATCGCCCCACTGGCGTCGCCGGGCCGCGCGGGCGTGCGCGTCTTGACCTGGACGGCCACCGCCTGACCCGGAGCCAGCGTCGCGCTGGTGGGCCTGACGGTCCCGAACGAGGTGTACTTGGCGGCGCTGACCCCGAACACGACGGGGCCGACGTAGCCGCCGGCGTCCGAGTCACGGCTGTAGACGTACGCCGTCCACGTGCCCGCGGCCGGGTTAGCGATCTGCAGGTCGCCGAAGTTACCGAGGCCCTGCGGGCGCGAGTCCCCGACGAACGTGCCGTTGGGGTCGATCAGCGAGATCCGCACTCGCGCGTTGAGCGACGCGTCGGGCGTCGCCGAGTGAAATGCGGCCGACGCGTCGAGCCGGTTCTCGCCAGCGGGCACTCGGAACGTCAGCCGCTGGAAGTTGATCGGCACGCCGCCGTAGTCGGGCGTCTGCGGGTCGCTGTCTGACAGCGCGAACTGCGTGCTGAAGATCGACCGGTAGGCACCGAGGGTGCGACCCGAGAACGCCAGGTGCTGCGTCGAGCCGCTCTCGTTGGTGACCGTGTCGGTCAGGTTCTCGGCGGTGCCGGGCTGGTCGATCGCGTTGAGCTGAGTCGGGCTCGTCGTCATCACGCCGACATTCCGTCCCTGGCTGGAGGCGCCGCGAGGCTGGTTGTCGTTCTCGGCCGCGAGCACAGCCTTGTAGGCGTCGACGCGACCGGAACCCTGCTGGTCGGCGGGAGCGCCGATGTCGTCGGTGTTGGAGGCGATCAACTGCTTGACCTGCGCCGGTGTGGGCGCCGTCCCGTGATGCGTCTTCTCGTAGGCCTGGATGACCAGCGCCGCGACCCCTGCCGTCAGCGGCGAGGACTGGCTGGTCCCGCCGAACGACTGGACCGGCGACGGGTCGCCGGCCAGGCTGGCGCAGCCACCGAACTCGTCCAGGTTGGTCGAGCACAGTGCCCAGTCGGACTCGCCCGGCGCGACGACGTCGATCGTGCGTCCGCGCTGATCGAAGCCCGATGAGCTCAGCGAGCTGATCTCGTCATTGCTCCAGCCCTTGACCTCGGGGAAGCGGGTGCCGCCGAAGCCGTCCTGGATGTAGTTCTGGTTGTCGGTCGAGGCGCCGGCCGAGATCACGTTGGGATCTGTGGCCGCCTCGCCGGTGGTGTTGGTCACGCCGGCGTCGCCGGTTGACTCGACGACCGTGATGCCGGCCGCGACCGCCTGGTCGTCGGCCTGCGCGACCAGGTCCATCGCCCCACCGTCGTCGGGGTAGTTGTTGATCCCGAACGACTCATTGAGAACGTTGACGTGCGCGGTCGTGATCGCGTAGTCGATCGCCTCGAGGATGGAGGAATCCGGCGCGACGTCGGAGGCGCCGAAGGCGACCAGACCGACCACGTTGGCGCCGGGACTGACGCCCTCGACGCGGATGTTGCACGCACGGTTCAGCGGCAGCGCGCTGTAGTGGCTGACGTCGTAGACCTCGCGGCCCTGCGCGGCGATCGCCGAGGCGTCGCCGAACCCCTCGGCGCCGCTGGTCGGTGCCGAGGTGCCGAAGCCGCTGAAGTCCTTCAAGTCGACCACGTGCTGACCGTTGGGCCTGATGAAATCGGGATTGTTGGGGTCGATCGCGTCGGCGATGAAGCCGACGGTGACCCCGTTGCCGTCGATCCCCAGCGACCGCGCCGTCTTGGCGTTCGGGCTGTCGGAGTCGACGCTCATGGTCTTCAGAGCCTCGGGCTCGAGCTGGACCTTGCCGTTGGGCAAGCAGGCGCCCGGCAGGGGCGTGGCACCCGAGCCGGCGGCGCTGCTAGCGGTCCCTGTGGTCGGGGGAGCGAGATGGACGAGGCCGTCGGGAACGACCTCCGCCACGGCGGGATCGGACTTCAGCGACGAGAGCTGCGCCGGCGAGACGGTCGCCGACACGGCGTTGAGCGTGGTGTAGCTGTGCACCTCGCGCGCATTGCCGGCGGCGAGCTGCTGCAGCACAGGCCCCTGGACAGCGGCGAGCGTCCGGCGGCGGGCGGTGAGTGCCGAACGGTTCGCGGGCTGGGCGCGATCCTGGTTCTTGAACACCACGATCACGCTCTGCGCCGACCCTGACGCATGAGACACCGACGACGCTGACGCCGACAGCACCTGCATCAACGCAAACAGAGACACCACGCCGACGGCGACCGTCAGCTTCAAGCGCACGCTCATATAACTCCCTCCCAAGTGGTAGCTCCGGCCCTGGAGAACCGGTCCGGGCAACCTACAAGGTCATCGTGGCGCCGTCCACGCAAGATCGTTGCGCAGATCGCGGCCGATCGGCAGAAGGTTGTCGTCCGGACGGCCGCCGCGCCCGGCGGCGACCGACGGTCAGCGGAGGATCAGGCGACGTCGCGGAGCTTCTGCGCCTCGGCGAGCGACTGAAGCTTCTTCAGCGACTGGTTCTCGATCTGGCGGATGCGCTCGCGGGTCACGTTGAACGTCCGTCCGACCTCGTCGAGCGTCCGGGGGTGCTCGCCGCCAAGCCCGTAGCGAAGCTCGAGCACGCGGCGCTCGCGGTAGCTGAGGTTCTCCAGCGCTTCGCGGAGCGCCTCCTTGGTGAGGATCTCGGCGGCCCGCTCGTACGGAGACTCGGCCCGTTCATCGGCGATGAACTGGCCGAACTCGGACTCCTCCTCGTCGCCGACGGGCTTCTCCAGCGAAACCGGCGCCTGGGCCGAGCGCTTGATCGACTCGACCTCCTCGGGCTCGATGCCCGTGACCTCGGCGATCTCCTCGGCGGTGGGCTCGCGGCCCAGCTCCGTGACGAGCTTGCGCTCGGCGCGGCCGATCTTGTTGAGCTTCTCCACCACGTGCACCGGGATGCGGATCGTGCGCGCCTTGTCGGCGAGCGCGCGGGCGATCGCCTGGCGGATCCACCAGGTGGCGTACGTGGAGAACTTAAAGCCCTTGCGGTAGTCGAACTTCTCCGCGGCGCGGACCAGGCCCAGCGTGCCCTCCTGGATGAGGTCCAGGAATGGCAGGCCCTGGTTGCGGTAGTTCTTGGCGATGGAGACAACGAGTCGCAGGTTCGACTCCACCATCTTCTGCTTGGCATCGAGATCCCCGCGCTCGATCCGCTTGGCCAGGTCGACCTCCTCCTGGGCGGTGAGCAGACGGACCTTCCCGATGTCCTTGAGGAACAGTTGCAGCGAGTCGGTCGTCATGTCCGGCTTGAGGTCCAGCGCCGTCTTGGCCTTGCGCCGGCCGCGCTTGTCCGGTGCGCGCTCGACCTCGGTGGCCGCAAGCGCCGGGTCCACCTCCTCAACGAGCTCGATCTCCGTGCGCTCGAGGAAGCCGTGCAGCTCCTCGACGTCAGCCTCGTCCAGGTCCAGCTCTGAGATCGCGGTGGCGATTTCCGAGTAGGTCAGGACCCCAAGCTGCTGGCCGCGGTTGACCAGGCCCTTGATCTCTTCCAGTTCCTGCAGGTCCGCTACAGACATCAGATTCCGTTTCCGTCGTTGGCGGCGACACGCCAGCGGTGACGTCGCAGTACAAAGAAAACCGCGGCAGCGCCCCTCTCAGAGCGTACGACCGCTACTCAAACGTACGGTCCGACTATAGTCAATCCGCGGCAGGCCTACGCAGGCCCAACTGAAGCGCTGATCGGGGGGCGTAGCCGCCCCGGCGTCTTCACTCGATGTGAGTTCTATACCTCGGACCGTCCGCGTCGTTTCAAAGATAGAACGAAATTTTTGGGATTCCGGGTTTTTTCCGTCGGTGCGCCATGATGGGTCGACATGAGCACTGAGCCCAAGCCCGGGGTCATCGGGTCGCTCCCGCGGACCAGGCCCCACCGACGCAGCGACAAGCGCGCCGCCTCCCCGGCCGGCGCTCCGCCCGTGGACAGCCAGAGTGC
>DASXCN010000533.1:0-1890 GCA_036491155.1 Solirubrobacteraceae bacterium
AGCCGCGCCGTTTCGCCGACGTAGCGGTCGTCGACGGGCACGTCGCGCCACCACAGGATCTTCTGGCCCTCGGCGGCGACGGTCTGGTCGATCAGCTGCTCAAACGCCCGGCGGCGCTCGGGATCGCCGGGCAGGTAGCAGACGCCGACGCCGTAGCGGCCGGGAGGCGGCAGGTCGATGCCCGAGACCGCGCCGCGCATGAACGCGTCGGGGATCTGGAGCAGGATGCCCGCGCCGTCACCGGTGTTGGGGTCGGCGCCCTCAGCCCCGCGGTGCTCCATGTTCTCCAGCGCCTCCAGCGCCTTCTCGACCACGGCGTGGCTGGCCTCGCCCCACAGCTTGGCGACGAGGGCGATTCCGCACCCGTCATGCTCATTTATGGGGTCGTAGAGGCCAATGCCTCCGGGTGGAGCAACGTCGTACATAGAGCGGTGCCTGGTCGAGAGGGTGGGCAGGAAGGCACGGCAGCCAGCACGCAAATCGTACCGGACCGGAGTTCGGAGTCTGCGGCCGGGAGCCTGAGAGTTGTCTAGGACTTCGCCTTGGCCCGGCTGGTGCGCTTGGTGCCCGAGGCCTTGTCGCCGTTGGCGCCCGACGACTTGGAGCTGCTCGAGCGCTTGGTGCTCTTGCCCGACGACTTACTGGATTCCGGCTTGTCAGAGCTCCCGCTGCGCACCTCGGCCAGGCTGGCCTCCAGCGCCGCCATCAGGTCGGGCGCGGGCAGGTCCTCCTCGGCCTCGGGGGCCACGGCGATCTCCTCGCCGGCGGCCTTGCGCTCGATGAGATCGAGCACGCGCTCGCGGTACTCGTCCTTGAACTTCTCGGGGTCGAACTCCGCCGACAGCGAGTCGATCAGCTGCTGGGCCATCGTCAGCTCGCGCTTGCTGGCCTCGGCCTCCTCCAGCGCGTCGAGCTCGTCGAGGCGGTCCGGTGCAAGCACCTCGTCGCCGAACAGCATCGTGGACAGCGCCATCACCTCGCCGGTGGGACGCAGCGCGCACAGCTGCTGCTTGGAGCGGATGACGATCTTGCCGATCGCCACCTTGCCCGCCTCCTTCATGGCCTCCAGCAGGAGCCGGTAGGCCTTGGCGCCGCCGGTGGCGGGAGCTAGGTAGTAGGAGTGGTCGTAGTAGATGGGGTCGATCTCGGCGAGGTCCACGAATTCCTCGATGTCGATGGTCTTCGTGGCCTTGGGATCGAGCGCGTCCAACTCCTCGGGCTCGATGATCACGTAGCGATCCGGGGTCAGCTCATAGCCCTTGACGATGTCCTCGAAGGCGACCTCGTCACCGGTGCTGGGGTCGACGCGCTTCTGGCGGATACGCGACCCGGTCTCGCGAGACAGCTGATGGAACCTCACGGACTTGGGCGAGGTGGCGCTATAGAGCTTGACCGGGACGTTGACCAGTCCAAAGCTGATGGCGCCGCTCCAGATTGCTCGTGGCATATATTACGTTTGTATAGCGGACGGCGGGGATGGGCAAGCCCTGAGCGCGCTCTTGCCGCTCAGCGCCCGAGGGGTGTCATGTCCGCGTAGCGGTCGCCGGCCGCGACCCCGACCGGCGCGATCTCGTCGATCCGCGCCAGATCCTCGGCGCTGAGGGTCAGCTCGACCGCCTGGACGTTCTCCTCTAGGTAGCGGCGGCGCTTGGTCCCCGGGATCGGCACGACGTCGTGGGATCGGCCGGACTGGCTCATGACCCAGGCCAGCGCCAGCTGCCCGGGCGTGCAGTCCTGCTCGTGGGCGATCTCCCTGATGCGATCGACCAGCGCGAGGTTCCGTGCGAAGTTCTCGCCCATGAAGCGCGGGCTGCTGCGCCGGTAGTCGTCGTCGGCGAAGTCGTCGGGCGAGGTGATCTGCCCGGTGAGAAAACCGCGGCCCAGCGGGCT